>NZ_LZHO01000047.1:0-74914 GCF_001690895.1 Gilliamella sp. Nev5-1
TTAAGTTGAAAGTTGCTTTAAATTTTTTGCCTTTAATTTAGTTCACTTTTATATCCCTTTCATCACTAATCATATTTAAATAAAATTAATTCATTATTATTTATAGTATTAAATTCAATTTTTTTATTAAAAATAATGCTAATGTATTTTAAAGTACTAAATGATTTAGCATAACTAATTACAATACTGATAATAGATTTTTTCGATCAATATCATTTTCAAGAATCGCTTACTCCCTTACTATTGGTTGATTATCACTCAATTAATAATAAAATCTTTGTTATTAGAAATGGGATAAATTGTGCATAAAAGCACAAGCCACAGCACAATTAATTGTGTTGTAGCTTGTGTTTTAAATACAAGCTAATATAAGAAATGAACAGGTAAATATTGAATCAAAATACTAGATATTAAATGTTATTAATTAAATCCTTTAAAAGGTTGAATTAAGGTATTTATTTAATAGCAGTGCAGATACCATTTTTAGATTCACTTTCTCCTCGGCAGTGATATACAGCATTGTAAGTGTGTAAATCACAATATTCTTTTTCATCCTCATCATATAGCCAAAGGCGCTTATAAGAATTACTTTGGTTTGGTGCTGCCGCCCAAGAGTTAGGATAAGCATTTTGGTTTGGATCACCCCATTCACCTAATAATGTGCCTATTTCTCGGGTGAATTTTGCATTTTTACCTTTTGGTGCATTGCTTACTTCATTTGCATGGCTTATACGATAATTGCCGTCTAAATTTTTGCACCCTGTAACTATTTCTTCTGCACTTCCTCTATTGGCCCTTGGTTGGCCAATTAGGTTTTTATCCCAGCCACTGAACCATTTGGTAATGGTAAATGGATACTCAATAGTCTTGCCAGTAATTTTATTTTTTCCTTGAATGATAACTGTAAACCCGTTATCAGATTTCATAATAAGGTTCCAAGCCATTTCAGTGTGCATCGCATCTACGGTGTTAAACATGACGGCCACTGTATCAGCATTACTAGAAATAGTCACAAGCCTATCTCCTTTTATTATCTTCCAAATGTAATTTTGGGCAAGCCCATTTTTTGCTAATAGAAGATCAAACTTTGCACCATAAAAAGCTGTTGTCGGGAAGTTTCTGCTTGCATCAACATTAGATTGAGTTAAGAAACCATAGTTTTTATCCCATTCATTTCTTACACTAACTGCTGCTTGTGAGGGAGCAAGCTCAGGTTTCGCATAGCATATACCAGAGTCTTCCAATATGGTATAAATTTTTGACGGGTGAGTGCGGATATTGACATTTGGATATTCATTAGCTTTAGGTTCTCCATACTTTGAAAATAATGTTAAATCAGCAAATATTTTTACTTTATAAGGCCCTAATTGCCCTTTCTGGGTTAATGAGCAAAACGTCTCTTTGTCTGTTGGTGTAAATTCGACTAATTGGTTTGATGAATTTGTGTAATACCAGATCATTTCTACTTTTTCTTTTATGGCAAGATAATCTAGTTCATCACCATCAACATCTGTATATTGCTCATTATTTGGTTGTTTTAGTGGGGCTAGCTTTATGTGGTTTTTAAATGGATAGCTAATGGGTAATATAGCATTGCCCATTTCATTACCATAATAATTCTTATTATCAATTGTTAAACCAAACAGACCAAAATCATCAATATGCACCTCAATTTTGTCAGATAATCGAGGTTTACTTCCTTCAATTATATTGACTGTTTGGGCAGATAAAATGGCATAACTTATTGTTGTAAATTGTAATAGGTATATTGAACACACAATTGTTTTAATATGTTTTTTAGCTACATTCATTATTATTTTTTCCATTATCTCTATTTAAAACAATCATTGTGGCTTTAATTTTAATTAAGATTTTTGGTTTAAATTTTGGATAGGGGATTGCTTAGCATAGGCGCTTTATTTTATATAAACAAATCGTTTGATACGATCAATTCAGGCGCCATTAATAGCATACATCTATTTATAGTAATTTTATTTATTGCTGATATCTTTTATTTTTCGATAGCTAATATGTAAATACCCCATACTGATCATCACCAAAAAAATGGATAAATGTCATTTCTATTATATAACTAACAATCATAGACGAACACATTATGGTCAAAAAAATTTAGTGTAGAGTTTAAACAACAAGCGGAAGATTATGCTTTATCTAATGCGAAATTCTAAAAAAAAGCAAATGTGTACTTCATCAACAATCCAAGTCAGTGAAGTACCAATATATGAAACAACATTTGTCATCGTATCTGATACCGCCGGTCTGTTGTCAGTTGAAAGTGAGTGTATCAGGTTACTATGCTTGGCTAAAACGTGAGACTAAATCAACGGGGGATGTTTGATAATATCAAAGCGCTTTATTGGCAACATAAAGCCCGCTTAGGTGCACCAAGTTTAGTACATGATATCAGAGACAAAGGCTACGATGTATCAAAAAGAACCGTCAGTCGAATATTACAAAAATTAGGATTACGAAGTAAAGTAGCACGCAAATTTAAACTTCGGGTAGCACCTAAGCTATTTTATAACATGCTGCCCAATACCTTAAATAGACAGTTTAATCCTGAGCGCCCTAATCAAGTTTTGGTCACTAATATCACTTATATCAAAACACATGAAGGCTGGTTATACCTTTGTGTGATTATTGATTTATTCGGTCGAAAAGTGATTAGACAGCAAACAAGTTCGCATATTGATAGGAATTTAGTTTGTAACACACTGAAACATGCTTTATTTCGTCGTCAATTTCCTAAAGGTGTATCACTTCATATTGATCGAGGAAGTTAATATTGCCGTACGGATTTTAAGCGGTTAGTGTTACGGCATAGACTTAGCCAAAGTATGAACCGAACTAGCAATTGTTGGGATAATGCTGTTGCTGAAATTTTTTTCATACGTTAATTGCACAAATCATGGCAATGTGATTGAATAATTTTGTTGTAGTTGCTGTGACCAAGTTTTACGTGCTTGAGTTAGCGCTAGCGCTTTTTTATGATTTATTTTTGAAGCTGTGATTTTAAACTCAGCTCAGCAAACATCTGTTTGAGCTTACGATTTTCAGCCTCTAGCTCTTTTAGACGTTTGAAGTTTCCAACCACCCTATTTTCCTCCATCGATAAAAAGTTGAATTACCCATACCTTATTTACGACAAAGCTCCTTAACAGGAATACCTGCCTCTGCTTCTTTTAAAATAGGTAAGATTTGATTTTCAGCCATTTTTTCATAGTTAAATCCTCTTTAATTTTTATCATAGAGAATTTACTACTTTTTGCTGTACTATTTTATGAGATGGTTACAGATCAATGCGATTTGCAATAATCGTTCATTCATTTCTATTAGTAGATAGTAGATTATTATTCAATTAATAATAAAAATTTTGTTATTAGAAATGAGTGAAATTGTGTATAAAAACACAAGCCACAGCACAATTATTTGTGTTGTAGCTTGTGTTTTAAATACAAGCTAATATAAGAAATGAACAGGTAAATATTGAATCAAAATACCAGATATTGAATGTTATTAATTAAATCCTTTAGAGGGTTGAATTAAAGTTTTTATTTAATAGCAGTGCAGATACCATTTTTAGACTCACCTTCTCCTCGGCAGTGATATACAGCATTGTAAGTGTGTAAATCACAATATTCTTTTTCATCCTCATCATATAGCCAAAGGCGCTTATAAGAATTACTTTGGTTTGGTGCTGCCGCCCAAGAGTTAGGATAAGCATTTTGGTTTGGATCACCCCATTCGCCTAATAATGTGCCTATTTCTCGGGTGAATTTTGCATTTTTACCTTTTGGTGCATTGCTTACTTCATTTGCATGGCTTATACGATAATTGCCGTCTAAATTTTTGCACCCTGAAACTATATCTTCTGCACTTCCTCTATTGGCCCTTGGTTGGCCAATTAGGTTTTTATCCCAGCCACTAAACCATTTGGTAATAGTAAATGAATACTCAATAGTCTTGCCAGTAATTTTATTTTTTCCTTGAATGATAACTGTATACCCGTTATCAGATTTCATAATATGATCCCAAGCCATTTTAGTGTTCTTCGCTTCTTCGGTATTGAACATAACTGCCACTGTATCAGCATTACTAGAAATAGTCACAAGTCTATCTCCTTTTATTATCTTCCAAATGTAATTTTGGGCAAGTCCATTCTTTGCTAATAGAAGATCAAACTTTGCACCATAAAAAGCTGTTGTTGGGAAGTTTCTGCTTGCATCAATATTAGATTGAGTTAAGAAACCATTCTTTTCATCCCATTGATTAGCAGCACTCCCTTTTGCATCATCAGGTTGTAGCTCTGGTTTTGCGTAACAGAACCCAGCATCGGGACTTATCGTATAGGTTTTAGATGGATGTTGGGTCACCTTATTATTGGGATATTGCTTAGTAGATGGATTTCCATATTTTGACGTTAATATTAAATCCCCTAATATTTTTATTTTATACGGACCCAGTTTTCCCTCTTCTGCTAATGAGCAGAGTGTGTCAGATTTTGCAGGAGTAAATTCTACCATTTGGTTTTTAGTATCAGTATAATACCATATCATTTGTGGAGGGGATTGTGTTGTAAGGTATCCTAATTCATCACCATCAACATCAACATATTGTTGTGTATCAGGTTGTTTTATTGGAGCTATTTTAATTTGACTTTTTAATGGATAAGCTGATGATATTGGAAGTTGTGTTACCTCGTTTCCATAGTAATTTTTATTGTCAACAGCTAATCCAAATAGCTCCAAATCTTCTATATTTTTTTCTAATTGTGGCGATAATGATGGTGGAGTCCCTTCAATACTTTTAACTGTTTGAGCTACTAATTGAGCACAAATCTCTGCGCTAAAAAAGAAAGGACTCAGCCCAGATATAATCTTATTAAAGTCCCTTTTAGTTATTCTTTTTTTCATGCTATTTACTACTTATTATTTGTTCTGTGTTTAAAATTATCATTTATATATTTGCATTAAATTTCTATGTAAAGTTTGTTTTTCATAGAATGAATATCATCTAATTTTATAGTGTAAACAAATTAATAACAATAAAATAATTGCTATTACCTATTTGATAATTAGTTAAGATCTTTCGAGAGATTTTTATATTTATTTATAAAAATAGAGAGCTAATTGAATATTTAAGCAATTAAGACTATAGACGTGAGATGATAAAAGAACACAAAATTAGCTATTTTATTTAGATTTGTAGCGTTGTAAGGTGCTTGTGCGATTTTGTTCTTCTATCCATGCTAGTTTATCGGCATAATTTTTTTCCGCACCACGCATTGTTGGATGGTAATATTTTGTATCGGCCATTTCAGGGGGAAAATAGTTTTCTCCGGCGGCAAAGGCATTGGGCTCATTATGAGCATAGCGATATTGCGCACCATAACCTAAATTTTTCATCAAACTGGTTGGCGCATTGCGTAGGTGTTCAGGGACATCATAATCTGGTTTGGATGTTGCATCCTTCATCGCTTGGTTAAAAGCAAGATAAACGGCATTACTCTTAGGTGCACAAGCAAGATAAACAATGGCTTGAGCGATAGCCCGCTCACCTTCTGCTGGCCCAACTCGAGTAAAGCAGTCCCAAGCAGCTAAAGCTACTTGCATGGCTCTTGGATCAGCATTACCAACATCTTCTGATGCAATGGCTAATAATCGACGTGCTACGTATAATGGATCACCACCAGCCGAAATTATCCTTGCATACCAATAAAGAGCGGCATCAGGGGCTGAGCCTCTAATTGATTTATGAACAGCTGATATAAGATCATAAAAACGGTCACCTTGGTTATCAAATCTTGCACTTCGCTCACCAATGACCTCTTTTAGTAATTCAGGTGTTAATGCTTTGCCATCCGACATATTAACAAGCAATTCAAGAGTGTTAAGCGCTCGTCTAGCATCACCACCAACGAATTCGGCAATTTGTTTTTTTGCTTCTTCTAGTAGAGTAATATTTCGGTTGCCATAACCACAATCGGGATCTTCCATCGCTTGTTGCAAAATTTGCTCAATATCATCATTGCTCAATGATTTAAGTAAATAGACCCTAGCACGAGATAATAATGCTGAATTTAATTCAAAAGATGGGTTTTCCGTCGTTGCACCAATAAATGTGACGGTGCCGTCTTCAACATACGGTAAAAAAGCATCTTGTTGGCTTTTATTAAAACGATGGACTTCGTCAACAAATAAGATCGTTCTTACCCCTGATTGTTGATTAATTTTGGCACATTCAATTGCTTCTCGAATATCTTTGATACCAGAAGTTACCGCCGAAATACGCTCAACTTTGGCATTAGCATGGTGAGCAATAATTTCAGCAAGCGTGGTTTTACCTGTACCTGGTGGTCCCCATAAAATCATTGAATGTAAATTACCCGCTTCAATGGCTTTTGAAAGTGGTTTTTCTTTTCCTAATAGATGTGTTTGCCCAATGTATTGTGATAAGATCTGCGGGCGCATTCTTGCTGCTAGAGGCTTAAATTCATCAGTTGTAAATTCAAAAGACATACTAGGCATGATACACTGTATCCATTCTTTGCGATATTAAACGTATTATATACTTGTTAATCAATAAGTGAAAAATAAAATAGCTTTCCGCATAAATCGAAAAAAGCTAATATTCTTACTTAAATTTAGTTTGTTAACAGTTTTTTTAGAATACAATTATTTTCTAGGACGCAGACATAAGGATTTATCATGAAAAAATTTTTATTATTAATTGGGTTATTGGTTAGTATGTCGTCAGCATGGGCAAACGATAAAGAAGTTTTGCAACAACGCCTAGATAAAATTGATGGCTTTTATGCTCAGTTTTCACAGGATGTAAAAACTGTCGATAATCAACCTGTTCAACAAGGAAAAGGCGATTTATGGGTGACAAGGCCTTATTATTTTAATTGGACAATGAATGAGCCTGATGTAACATCAATTATCTCAGATGGTGAAAGTCTTTGGGTTTATACGCCAGCTGTTGAGCAAGTGAGTGTCATGAATTTGAAAAAAGCCGTTGATAATCGTTTAATGTTACTTATTTCTGATAGCCATAATCCGATTTGGAATGCTTATAATGTAACGCGTAGGCAGAATTCATTTACACTTAAGCCAACAGATGGTTCTAATCAAGACTTTGTCATTTCGGTTTTACCAACTGGCATGATCTCAAATTTTACGATAATTGAAGAAGATGGTCAGCGTAGTTTTTATGACTTGTCTCACCAAGTGTTAGGTAAAGTTGATTTAAATAAATTTAAATTTATCCCACCAACAGGGGTTACTATTGATGATCAACGTTAGCCTATTATGACATCACGGAATATGTCAATCCGTAATATATTAGCGTTATTTTTTATATAAAATAACGCTAATAAGATCATAAAAATTTTTCCTATCGGTTTATATCAGAATTTAGTCAAATATAATGTTTTATTTCTTTCTATAAAATTTTCACTCCTTTTGTTTTAACCTATTAATTTTTTTTAAAATAAAATTGTGCACAATAATTTTTCTTATCTAAGTTAATAAAATAATTTTGATGTTGATCACATTTATCCAATAAACCCTTTAAAGCTAAATTTTTAGCTCTGCATACTCAATTACAGTGGTTCACTTTTTATAGGATAAATTATGACAAACGCATTTTATAACAAACCAACTTATTGGTTTGCTTCATGTTACAGTTTTATGTATTACGCTGCAGGTAGTTTCGTCTTTTCATTTTATGCCATATGGCTAAGTAAGGAGATTGGTTTAACGGCAAAACAGACAGGCATTATTTATTCATTTAATTACTTTATCTCATTAATTATTATGATTGTGTATGGTGTTTATCAGGATAAATTAGTTCTGAAAAAACATCTTATCTGGTTTCAAAGTATCATTATTACCTGTGCTGCTCCTGCATTAATTTATGTTTATGAACCTCTATTACGGCATAGTTTTTATATTGGCGTTATTTTTGGTAGTTTCTTTTTGGGGTTTGGTTGGGTTGCTGGAATGGGATTAATTGACTCCTATTGTGAAAAAATCAGCCGAGCATTTGGATTTGAATTTGGTCAATGTCGCACTTGGGGGTGTATTGCTTATGCTGTAGGTACTTTTATTGCTGGTATTTTGATTAGCATAAATCCTCATTTGAATTTCTGGGCTGCATCAGTCGTAGGAATCTGTTTTATGATTCTAAATTTTAATTTTAAACCAGATTTAAACAAATCATCTGAAGCAATTTTTCAGAAAAAGGACAAATTAAGTTTTAACGAAATTATGTCTGTCTTTGCGCTGAAAAAATTCTGGATATTTGTTGTTTATGTGCTTGGTACCTATAGTCTTTATAATATTTATGATCAGCAATTGTTTCCTGTTTATTTTACTCAGCAATTTGAAGATGTAAATGATGGCTATCGCTTATATGGTATCTTAAACTCGTTTCAAGTTTTTCTAGAAGCTGCTGTGATGTTTTGCGTGCCATTCGTTGTAAATCGTGTTGGGGCAAAAAATGCTTTGATTTTTGCTGCATTTATTTCAGCTTCGCGCATCTTCCTTACAGGGCATGTTAGTAGCATTGCCATTATTTCAATCATTAAACTTATGCACTGTTTAGAGATTTCTACCATTTTAGTTTCCGTATTTAAATATATTGATATTAATTTTAATGCTCGTCTTTCAGCAACCGTCTTTTTAATCGGTTATCAGGTTGCAGGCTCTGTTGGTGTTATTTTGTTTTCTACTCTTGTCGGTGATTTTTATGATACCAATGGTGCATCAACAACATTTAATCATCTTGGGTTAGTCGTTTTAGGATTTATGATTTTTGCTATTTTCTTTTTATGCGGTGATAAAAAAGCAAAATACATAAATAAAAAAATTAGTTAAATATAAATAGTTTTAACAAATTGCATTTTATAAACATTAGTAAGGATTGATAATGAACATATATAATTCAGTAACACAATTTCACTTTGAACAGACTAGAACTATTTCGCCAGAAAATATGACAGGAGAAAAAGGTAAATCTTGCATGAAAGCAAGCATTTTAGGTCCAAGCCGTAAAGGACAGGGATGCATTTCAATTCCTGCTGGTAAAACAGTCACTATTGCCGAAATTTCAGGGCCTGCAGAAATTCGTCATATGTGGTTTACCTTAACTGATAGAACACATTGCGGTAGTTTTGTGTTACGTGATGTTGTTATTCGCATTTACTGGGATGATGAATCAGTGCCATCAGTCGAAAGCCCGATTGGTGATTTCTTTTGTAATGGTTTTGGAGCAAGATGTGATATTAATTCAATGCCAATCGTAGTTAATCCTACGGGGGGATTTAATAGTTATTTTAGAATGCCATTTAATAAAAAAGCAAGAATTGAAATTCAAAATGAACATGAAGCTGATTTGCAGCATTTCTTCTTTACTATTAATTATGCCTTAATGCCAAAACCATTTGAGGCTCCACTTTATTTTCATGCTCAATGGCGTAGGCAACGAGTAACTAATTATGCCGAAGATTATGTGCTATTAGATAATATCAAAGGGCATGGTTATTATGTCGGTACTTACTTAGCTCTAACCGCTTTGGAACGTTACTGGTGGGGAGAAGGAGAGTTTAAGTTTTACCTTGATGATGATAGCGAATATCCAACTCAACATTCAACAGGATCTGAAGACTATTTTGGTGGTGCATGGGCATTCCATAATCGTGATAAGCAAGGTCGCCCATCAGCTAAATGCTTTCAAACGTTATTTATGGGTTATCCATATCAAACCAATCGTGATGCAACGCGTGACTTTTTTCAAACAGGCGACGCTAATCCTGTACACGGTTTTGGTGATGATGCTCTACCAATGCATGGGCTATATCGTTGGCATTTACCTGATCCTATTGCATTTCACAAAAATATTAAACTTGCATTTCAACAAATAGGTAACGATGATATAAGATTGTATGAACGTTGTGACGATATTGCTAGTGTTGCGTATTGGTACCAAAATCCTTCGGCTAATTGCAATCCAATATTTCCTAACAAGCAACAACGAACTCCTCGTTGATATATAAAGGGAATAGTGCTATGGCGAGTAATAAATTAAAAATCAATGATATTGCTCGTTTGGCTGGCGTGTCGGCAACGACCGTCAGCCATATTTTTAATAAACGAGATAAAAAATATCGCATTTCAACACAAACACGGCAACGCGTTCTATCCATCGCAGAACAGTACAGTGATCAAGCTCATATTCGCCAATATCTGGTTAAAGCAAATAGTACTGATACCATAGGCGTGATAGTTCCAGACATGTCCAATTCTTTTTTTTCCATGTTTTTGCACTATTTAGAATCTTCATTTAGACAAAAAAACATACAATTATTAATAACTTGTAGTCATTATAATAAAGAAATAGAAATTAAAGTGGCACAAAACTTAATTGAACGAAAAGTTGATGCTATGATCGTTGTTACTTCATTAAATAGTGATGAGTTTTATGTTGATATTAATCAAAATACGCCAGTATTGTTTTTCGATCGTTATATTAAAGATACTTCATTGCCGTTTATCACGAGTGAATCATTACACTCTGTTGCAGAGTTAATTTATCCATATGCTAAACAATTAGATGAATTTTATTTCATTGGGTGTGATACACAATTAACTTCAATCGAAGCCAGATTGCAAGGCTTTAAAAAAGGTCTTCAACAGGTTGGATTAAACGTCAACTCACAATGGTTATTGAGTGATGACTATTGTCCTAATAAAGGATATGAATTACTCAAACAGCTTCACAAAAAATTAGGGCGACTGCCAAAGGCTATTTTTACTCCTTCATGTAATATATTACAAGAAGTGCTTAGCTATTTAGTGGAAGTAGAAGTTAAACCACAACAAATCTATTTGTGTTCTTATGATTATAATATTTATCTGAATTACTCTTACTATCCAATTGATACTATTGCTCAAGATTTTCAAAGCATGGCTTACACTTGTGTCGATGTAATTGATGCTCTACTTAAATTCAAAGAATTAAAAAACAAAGCTTTTTTTATCAAACCACAAATTATACGCCACCGTTAGGGCTATGCTCATATTATTAACGGTTGGCGTTTTTCATAATGCGCGCTTTATCAACTTGCCATTGACGTTCTTTAATATCAGTACGTTTGTCGTATTCTTTCTTACCTTTAGCAACACCAATTTTCACTTTTGCCCAAGCGTTCTTCCAATAAAGCGAAAGTGCAACAACAGTATAACCTTGGCGATTAATTTGACCGAATAATGAATTTAATTCGCGTTCATTTAATAACAATTTACGTGTGCGCATTGGTTCGCAGACAACATGTGTTGACGCAACATTAAGTGGTGTGATAGTTGCACCAAAGAGCCATGCTTCACCATCTTTAAGTAAAACATAACTGTCACTAATGTTGGCTTTTCCTGCGCGTAGGGATTTTACTTCCCAACCTTGTAGGGATAATCCCGCCTCAATTTCCTCTTCAATAAAGTACTCATGGCGTGCACGTTTATTTAATGCAATGGTTGCCGAACCTGGCTTATGTGATTTTTTCTTAGTCATAATGTGCGTTATTATAAAGTTACATGATATAATATGCCACTAATTTTAACTTTTTATTTTATTATTATGGCACATGTTTTTCACGAAGTTATCGAGCCTTATTCTGTAGAGCAAATGTTTTGCTTAGTGAATGATATTACTCGGTACCCTGAATTTGTTCCTGATTGTATCGCAACTGGTATTATTAGCAAACAAAATAATACGTACACAGCGTTTATTGAAGTTGAAAAGTTAGGCTTTAAAAAATCTTTCACTACAGTAAATCAGATTAATCAACCACATTCTATTGAGATAAAATTGTTTGAAGGACCATTTAAACACCTATCGGGAAGGTGGCAATTTAGTTCACTCGGCGAGAGCAAAAGTAAAATTAGTTTTAGTTTAGACTTTGAGTTTAAGAATAAGTTATTAGATATTGCTTTTTCTCCGGTGTTTAAAGAAGTGATGACAAGTATGGTTAATGCGTTTTCAAAACGAGCAAGGCAGATTTATAAATGATAAATATTCAAGTGGTTTATGCGTTACCAAATAACCCGACGGTAATTAATTGCGATGTAGATGAGAAAACTAATGTCTTGCAAGCAATTACAAAATCCAATATCTTATCGTTATGTCAGATTAAACTAGATGAACATCTAATTGGCATCTATGGAAAACGTTGTGATCTCAATGAATTGGTTAAAAATGGCGACCGTATTGAAATATATCGACCTTTAATCAATGACCCTAAAGAAATAAGACGAAGAAAAGCAGCACAAAAAAATAATGACTAAAGGCAAAGGAAACCAAATGCATAATCTGCTCATTGAAAAGATTGAAACTTTATGCAAAAAGCGTGGTATTAAACTGACTACGCAACGTCGAACAGTTTTAGATATTATGTTAGCGGCAAATAAAGCGATGAGTGCCTATGATCTTTTAGATCTACTCAAAGTCAGTGAACCTCAGGCTAAACCACCCACAATTTATCGTGCGCTTGAATTTTTACTAGAGCAAGGTTTCATCCATAAAGTCGAGTCTTCTAATAGTTATATTATTTGCCCACACTTTCAAAACCCACAGCATATTTCAATTTTATTTATTTGCGATAAATGCCAACAGATCATCGAAAAACATTCACAAAATATTGAATATCAATTCAAAAAATTAGCACAGCAATCTGATTTTTTAATCAAACATAGTGTGCTTGAAATACATGGGTTTTGTCAACAGTGTCAATCTTGATCATTACTCTTTGGTTAATTAACATTATCTGCGATACTGTTGGGCAAATTGCATTTAAATATGCAGCGATTAATTCCAAAGATACGCAAGGTCTGCGTTATTGGCAAAAACTTTTTGGTAATTATTGGTTATGGCTAGGTTTTGCTGCTTACTTTATTGGCTGTATTTTTTGGCTAGCTTTTTTAAGCTCTGTGCCATTATCTCAAGGAATATTACTGGGATCATTTAATATGATTACTGTTATGCTAGCTGGTCGGATTTTATTTAAGGAACATCTGACAAGCTTTCGTCTTATTGGTATCCTTTTTATTACGATAGGCGTAGTTTTGGTTGGACTTACGTAATGAAAAAATTTTATATTATTGGGTTTATCTTACTATTGTTTTTTGATACGTTTGGTCAAACAAGCTTTAAGTTAACCGCATTATCGGCTATGCCTCTTGAAATGAGTATTGATTGGTTTATCCGTATTTTTACTCATGGGTGGGTTTATTTGGTAATTATTGGGTATACTGGAGCATTTGTCACATGGATGATGTTATTAAAAAAAGCACCTGTAGGTCCTGCTTTTGCCGTTTCTCATTTACAGTTAGTTACGGTAATGTTGGTTTCGGCTATTGCGTTTGATGAGCCAATTGCATTTATACGTATGCTTGGTGGGATATTCATTATTATTGGCATTATTTTTTTAGCTCTGGCAGAACAAAAATTAAATCATAATACTTAAAATTTTTTATACTGAAGCGTAGTGCTTCCTTAAGCTTTTTGACAATAGATAATATAGTAATTGATTAGGCTTAATTAAGCATATTTAGTGGGAGATACAATATAATTAATAGATATATTGTGTCTCCCAATCTGATATCAGATTATACTCATAGGGAGGTAAGTTTAGTTGCGTTCGCGTTCCATCACAATTAAATAGGCTTCCCTTTTCCAAAATAAAAATAAGCGACGCATATCTTTTTCCATCGTCACTACACGCCAGCCATCTTTAGCATTTTTATTTAAAAATTCGGAAAATCTAACCTCGTCAGCATTCGCTGAACCTAAAAGTAATGAAGACAATGCGCCTTCTTGGAAAACAACTACCTTATATTCTTTCATAACAATTCACACCTTAATATTATTATAATAATACGATTTTTAATGATAAGTAACATTAAAGATCCTCGGCATTATATATTATGTAAATTTGGTTTCCTAGCACATAATTAATCTTCCATAAAAATATATGATTAGTATGCTTTTGTTCAGTTTGTTGTTTACGACTTTCGATTTATGGTTAAAAGTTTAATTTGATAGTAATGTGCACAGTACAACTCTCTTGTTATGTAGTTCTATATGGCATATTAATTTATAATGAAGTATTAAAAATACCCTCAAATTAAAACATGAGATTGCATTAATGAGAAAGACAATTAAAACTAAATCATAATGAATGAACTAAATTTGTTTATCCAAATTTTTAAGCATTTCGATAATTGGTCGATTAGCATCAGGGAATTCATCAGCATTTAAATCTTGCTGATCTACCCAACGGCTTGGTTGCCCTTCTTTTGCAAAAGGAACACCATCCCATTCTTCTACTAAATAAGCATAGATAGTAATATCGCGATCATCATAACTGTGTTCGACTGTTTTTAAGAATTGGGCTTGGCGGATATGAATGTCAACCTCTTCAGCAATTTCACGTTGTAGGGTTTGATAGGGTATTTCTCCTGCTTCTATTTTCCCTCCTGGAAACTCCCAAAACCCCGCTAGATGGGAATCTTCACCGCGTTGGGTAATAAAGATTTGACAATTTTGTGAACGAATAATACCTACAGCAATTTCAGTATGTTTTTTCATAATTGTGTTTATCTATGAGTTAGGTTAGGGAAAGCTTAGCCTTTCCCTTTCTGTTCTTGTCGATCTTAATCGACGATTTAAGCATCAATTTTGCTCAATCACACTAAATTAGTATCTTATTTAACAGATCCATGACAGTGTTTATATTTTTTACCTGAACCACAAGGACATGGATCATTGCGCCCAACTTTAGCTTGTGTACGCATTATCGGTTGAGCTACTGCTTGGCTTTCATTTTCACCACTCATGCTCACTACTGACTCGTGATTAGCTTGTTGCTTAGCCATTAGTTTTTCCATTTCGGCTAGGCGTTGGCGTTCTGCTTCATCAACTTCATCTTGTGAACGAATTTGCACACGGCTCAAAATACCAATAACATCATATTTTAACGATTCTAACATGCTAGCAAACATATTAAATGATTCGCGTTTATATTCTTGTTTTGGATCTTTTTGTGCGTAACCACGTAAATGAATACCTTGACGTAAATAATCCATAGCAGCTAAGTGTTCTTTCCAAAGCGTATCAAGTGTTTGTAGCATGACACTTTTTTCAAAGTGCCTAAATGCTTCAGCTCCAGCAGTATTTTCCTTTTCTAAATATCTTTCTTGTGCCATTTGTAAGATACGCTCGCGCAATGTTTCCTCATGTAGGTTCTGCTCTTCATCTAACCATTTGGTGATGGGTAAATCCAAATCAAAGTCTGTTTTTAGCGCGGCTTCAAGTCCAGGGATATTCCACATTTCTTCAATTGATTGTGGTTGTATGTATTGGTCGATGAGTGTATTAAATACATCACCTCGGATTGAATCAATGGTATCTTTCATGTCGGCATTATCAAGTAAACCGTTTCGTTCACGATAAATTACTTTACGTTGTTCGTTAGCAACATCATCATATTCAAGAAGTTGTTTACGAATATCAAAGTTGCGACTTTCAACTTTCTTTTGTGCATTGGCAATGGCTTTAGTTACCCATGGATGTTCAATGGCCTCTCCCTCTTTCATGCCAAGTTTACGCATCATGTTCCCCACACGTTCAGAGGCGAAGATTCGCATCAATGGATCTTCAAGTGATAGATAAAAACGTGAAGCACCGGGGTCACCTTGACGACCAGCACGACCACGTAACTGGTTGTCGATACGACGCGATTCATGACGCTCTGTACCTAAAATATAAAGCCCACCTAATGCAATCACTTCTTCGTGTTTTGTTTGCCAAACTTGTTTCGCTTTTTCGATATCTTCTTGTGTTGGATTTTCAATTTTAGCTATATCACTTTGCCAATTTCCACCCAGCATAATATCAGTACCGCGCCCAGCCATGTTAGTTGCAATGGTAACGGCACCTTTACTCCCAGCATTAGCAATGATTTCAGCTTCTTGAGCATGGAATTTAGCATTTAGCACATTGTGTTTAATGCCGGCTTTTTTAAATGCTTGTGAAACTAGTTCTGACTTTTCGATTGATGCTGTCCCAACTAAAACGGGTTGACCGCGTTTTACACATTCTTGTACATCAGTAACAATCGCGTTAATCTTTTCCTTTTCAGTCATATAGACAAGGTCAGATTGATCTTTTCGTTGCATTGGGCGATTTGTTGGAATAACAATCGTATCCAATCCATAAATTTGATTAAATTCAAATGCTTCAGTATCAGCAGTACCTGTCATCCCCGCTAATTTTTCGTATAAACGGAAATAGTTTTGGAACGTAATTGAAGCCAGTGTCTGATTCTCATTTTGGATTTTAACATGCTCTTTTGCTTCAACCGCTTGGTGTAAACCATCAGACCAACGACGACCATCCATGGTTCGACCAGTATGTTCGTCCACGATAACTATTTCGTTATCTTTAACAATATAGTCAACGTCGCGATGAAATAAGTGATGAGCACGCAGGGCTGCATTAACGTGATGCATTAGAACAATATTACTTGGCGCATAAAGTGATTCATCACCTTTCATGATGCCTTGTTTAATCAATAGTTCTTCAACTTTAACTAATCCACGCTCGGTTAAATTAACTTGGCGTGATTTTTCATCAATGGAAAAATCTCCATCCCCTTGAAACTGTTCAGAGTCTTCTTTTTCTTGGCGAGTTAAATAAGGAATGATTTTATCAATACTAATATATCTTTCAGAATTCTCTTCGGCTTGACCTGAAATAATCAATGGCGTTCTTGCTTCATCAATTAAAATTGAGTCGACTTCATCGACTAAGGCGTAATGTAATGGACGTTGTACTCGAGCATCTTTGCTAAATACCATATTATCTCGTAGATAATCAAAACCATATTCATTGTTAGTACCATAAGTGATATCAGCATTGTAGGCTTCACGTTTTATGTGTGGCGGCATATTAGGTAAATTAATACCAACAGTTAATCCTAAAAATTCGAATAATGGACGATTATTTTCTGCATCACGCTGTGCTAAGTAATCATTAACTGTAACAACGTGTACACCTTTACCTGTTAGTGCATTTAAATAGGCAGGTAATGTTGCCGTTAAGGTTTTTCCTTCACCTGTGCGCATTTCGGCAATGCAGCGTTCATTTAATACCATACCACCAATTAACTGCACATCAAAATGACGCATACCAAATACACGCTTACTTGCTTCGCGTACCACCGCGAAAGCCTCTTCCAAAATATCATCTAATTGGATACCAGCAGCAACCTTTTGTTTAAATTCTGTGGTTTTAGCTTTTAATTCTTCATCAGACAATGCTTCCATGGCTGGTTCAAGTGCATTAATTTTTTCAACTCGGTTACGCATGGTTTTTAAAACGCGATCATTGCGACTACCAAATACTTTTGTTAATAATTTTAATAACATAACTTTTCTCTTATTTTTTCAATACGGATTTAAGGAATTAACCTTATATAAAAATTAGTTTTATTTGAGTGATAAGCTCATTAAACGGTAGCTTTAGGTCCAGCTCGTATGCCGTTATAAGGGGATAGTCGAATAACTTTACTTGGTGAAAGTTCAATACTATTGGGTATAACAAAAAACGCTGCGATGCATCGTTTTTGTAAATGTGATAGCGTTTGTGATTTTTTTCGCTCTACTTCTAGGTGATCTTGTACAATAGATGCAATTGCAATAATCCCAATTTGCGAAACAGAAGCTTCCGAGGGAAGCGCTTCATGTTGACATAAACTGAACCCAGCAGCCACTACACCTAACAATAAGTGAGATAACGCGGTTTTAATAATCAAGCTTTTGCTGAGTTTTTGCCAATAATACATCATTGTCATAATGATGATATATTAGCATTTTTAGCAAAAATGAAAAACAATTATTATTTTTTATAGATATTGTGTCATAAGGATTTTGTATAATACAGATCCCCGCTATTAATTCAATGATAATTAAACCATAACGGGAATCGTATTAGGTAGGTTATTCTACCATTAATTGTCCCATCATACCGAGCGTTTCATGTTCAACAATATGGCAATGATACATACGTAATCCAGACATATTTTGTTGAATTTTTATGGTGAGCTTTTCATGTGGACGTAAATTAATAGTGTCTTTTAATGCGACATATTCAGGTGGATTTTTTTCACCATTCAATTCGTGTGAAACAACGATAAACTGTGCGCCATGTATATGAAAATTGTGATCCATATGAGAGTTATTGAAAATTGTCCACTCTTCAACCTCATGAATTTTGCTTTTCAAATCGATCCTTTGCATATCATGGCGTTTACCATTAATTAAGAATAGCATGCCACCACGCGGTTCCTTCATGTCCATCACTTCGGTATATTCAATAGATTTATAGGTCGTGGCGTGCCCTAGTTTTGGCAATTCTCGTAATGTTGACGGGATAGTCATTGATTTTGACTGTGTCAATACCAATTCTCCAAGTATGATATCTTGTTCTGGTGATACATTGCCCATTTTTCCGCGATCGTAACCGATAGATTGTAAATACACTGTACCAGATTGTTTTGGCAAAATAACAAGTTCTGCACGTTCAGCTGGCGACAATAGCAGCGGTTTATTGAGTAAAACAGGAGCTGACATCAATCCACCATCGGTACCAACCAAATAAACATCACAGCCAGGAATAGATAAATTAAGATAACGACCAGAACACGCATTCCAAACTCGTACCCTTGTTGCCGTATTTATGGTGATTTTGGGACGATAGGCACCATTTATTAATACAAATTGTCCTTCTCGACCATTCATCCAATCAACCATTGAATTATCAGCAATTTCGCCTTTATCAGTTAATTTTAAATCTGAAAAAAACCAGTGTTGTTCGGGCAAGAATGCAAGCGGATCGTTTTTGCTGCGTACAATAAATATGCCAGCTAATCCTCGCGCAACTTGTTCTGCTACGGTTTCATGACCGTGTGGATGATACCAATAGGTACCAGCATTCCCTTCTGGGATAGTAAACTCATAAGTTCGGCTACTTCCAGCAGGAATTTGATCTTGTGGATTACCATCTTGATTAGATGGGATCAGCAAACCATGCCAATGTACGGTTGTCGCTTGTGGTAAGTTATTTTTAACAGTAATTTTAACATTATCCCCCTCAAAAGCTTCAATCACTGGACCGGGGATATGACTATTATATGCCCAAAATTCTGTTGTAATATCTTGTGTTAACTTTAACTTAACGGGTTTAGCCTCTAAGATTGCTTCAAAAATACCTTGTTTATTACTGGTATTTTCTAAATGAGTTAATTCTGGTAAATTTAGACCTTGTGGCAAAGCTGAGGTCGGTAATAATTTTTGTGAAACTTTGTTACCCATATTCATCTTCATATTCATGTCTCCCATTTCACCTGTTTTACACTGATCAGAGTTGGCTTCACAAGCCATACCTGACATAGTTGAATTATCCATTTTGGCAAAAGCTTTTGTAACTGCTACCCCACTTAAAGCCGCTGTAATATTGAACAAAAAATTTCGACGTTTCATAATATTCCTATAATCATTTTTTTATGATAAACAATCACTATTTAGTGATTAGCGATAAAAACGAATAACAAAAAATTTTTACTGCAAAGATAGATATGTCGACTAATTTTTTATTGAAAATACAAATTAATTAAACAATTCTTAGTAGTTTTAATTCAGAAATAAACTTTTTATATTTTTGAGCAAAGTTAAATGTAAGGTATAGTTCACAATGTGATAAAAACTGAAGATTAAAAGTGGTACAAGCTGAATCATGAGATGATTTTTGTAATAAAGAATGGCAATCATTATGCTCATTCATGCCTAACTTAGCAATTATGCGGTGTGAAATATCATTAACAGTAACTAATAAGCCGATTGTGATTATCAAATATCTAGCAGAATCAGCAAATAAAAAGAAAATAATTGCTGATGCAATAATAAGGTAATTTTGTTTATTGATGATTCTTAATGACATATGCAAATCTCACTATTCATCTAACAATTACTTAGGCTATTGTACTGAAAAAAGAAGCAAAGTTATACAAAATTTATACACTTTAAGTGAGACTATTTTATCGTCACTAAATGAAGCACTGTTGCTTCATTTAGACTAATGAGTAATAACGTTAACCAATGTTGAATTATGACAACTAATCATTAATATCATGTTGCATTTAATCATACAAAATAATTTACATAATAATAAGCTGTTCTGCTATTATATTTGTATAACTTAAATTGACGAATCATAAAGATATGAAAATTCTCTTTGGTGTTCAAGGAACAGGAAATGGTCATGTCAGTCGCTGTAGAACATTAGCTAACGCACTGAAAAAAGCTGGTGCGAATGTTGATTATATTTTCAGTGGCCGCGATCCTAAAGACTATTTCGACATGCAAGCTTTTGGTGATTATAAAACCTATCGTGGTGTCACGTTTGCAACCCTTAATGGTAAAATTAATTTTCGCAAAACCGTGCAACGGATTCGAGCTTTCAGACTCATTAAAGATGTCCGTGAGCTTGATTTATCAAAATATGATTGCATAATTAGCGATTTTGAGCCAGTAAGTGCTTGGGCTGCACATCATCAACATCGTGAATGTTTAGGTATAAGCAATCAAGCAGTTTGCCAATATCTTAAACCAAAAGAATATGGACTAGTCGCAAATGTGATTATGAAATATTACGCTCCCGTCACTAAACCAATTGGCCTACATTGGTTTCATTTTGGGCATAAGCTAATTCCCCCTATGATTGACACTTTTGAAACTGCGCCAACCGAGGATGGCAACATCATCGTCTATTTGCCATTTGAAGCATTAGATGAAATTACGGTATTGTTAAAACAGTTTAAGGAGCACCAGTTTATCTGTTTTCATCCAGATATAAAACAAACATCACAACAAAGTAATATTAATTTTCAACCGCTTGGGCGTGATAATTTTACACAAGCTTTAGTGCGTTGCTCTGGAATTATTTCAAATACAGGATTTGCATTGATTTCTGAAGCATTGACGCTTGGTAAAAAGATTCTAACTAAACCTGTATCAGGTCAATTTGAACAAATTTATAATGCTCAATGTTTGCGTTCTCTTGATATGGCAACAGTTATGGAAAATTTAAGCTGTATCAAACTCAAATACTGGCTTAATTTACCTTCGCCAAAACCAATCATCTACCCTGATGTGGCTACAGCACTGGCTAGTTGGATTGTTTCAGGGCAAAAAGAGTCGTTACTTTCTTTAAGTGAACGGCTTTGGAGCCAAACTATCTTTCCTGAAAATGTGAATCAGCGAATAAAATCTTTAGGGTATGTGTAAAGGAGCGAATATGATATTAAGTATGATTGTAGCCATGGCGGATAATCATGTAATTGGCTTAAATAATCAAATGCCTTGGCATTTACCCGCAGACTTGGCATGGTTTAAAAAAAATACACTTAATAAACCTGTTATTATGGGGCGAAAGACATTTGAGTCTATTGGTCGTCCGTTACCAGGACGTCATAATATTATTATTTCAAGGCAAGCAACCATAGAATCTAACATGGTTCCAAATGTAAGTTGGGTACCATCAATTGATGCCGCGATATTGTTAGCTCAAACACAGCATATTGATGAAGCGTTTATTATTGGTGGTGGTAATATTTATAAGCAGACGTTACCTTTAGTAAATCGACTTTATTTAACACATATAAAGGCAAAACTACAGGGCGATACTTATTTTCCTGATTATACGCCTGAGCAATGGCAAGTTATTTATCAAGAAGCACATCAAGCCGATGATAAAAATAGCTATCCATATCAGTTTGAAATTTTAGAAAGAAAATAATAAGTCCTAACCTATTGCCACTAAATAAAAAGTGGCAATTTAACATGTCAATTAACCTTGAAAACGTTTGGCTTCAATAACATCAGGTAGTTGTTTTATTTTATTGAGTACTCGATTTAACGAATCCTGATCAAAAATTTCCATATCAACATCGATAGTCGCTAATTGCTGCTTCATATCCGAGCGACTAATTAGACCAAGAACATTAACCTTTTCATTGGCCAAAATTGTAGTAATATCTCGCAATAAACCACTGCGATCGTTAGCAACAATTTGTACCACCATGGTATAGCTTGAGTAAGTATTGTTGTTCCAAACAGCATGAGTAATACGTTCGGGAGCATGATTTTTTAGTTCTTGCAATTGTTCACAATCAGCTCGATGAATCGAGATACCCCGCCCTTGAGTAACAAATCCCGCAATGGGATCGCCAGGAATTGGGCGACAACAATTTGCAATGGTGCACATTAAATTACCCACACCTTCAATAATAATTTCACTGCCTTTTTTATTACTAGCTTTATTAGTATTTTTTGTTTGTGCATTAAATTTTTGGGCAATCTGTTTTAATGCTGCTTCGTCTTCTTCTTTCGCTGTTGGTTTGTTAAATTGTGCATTGATGAAATTGACTAATTGATTTATTTTTACATCACCACTACCAATACCTGCTAATACCTCTTCAAAAGAGTGAGCATTATATTTATTGATTAAGATTTTTTCGACACTTTTTAAACTAATATTTAGCGGTTCAAGTTCATTTGCTAGTATTTGTTCACCAGCAACAATATTTTTATCACGATCTTGTTTTTTAAACCATGCTTGAATTTTGGCTCTTGCTCGGCTACTGTTAACAAATCCTGTATTAGAATTTAGCCAATCACGGCTTGGGTTAGGTTGTTTTTGAGTGATGACTTCAACTTGATCGCCCATTTTTAAATTATAGGTAAAAGGCACAATTCGACCACCAACTTTGGCACCGATACAACGATGACCAACATCACTATGTATATGATAAGCAAAATCAAGTGGTGTGGATCGTGCTGGCAAGTCGACAACATCGCCTTTCGGTGTAAAAACATAAACGCGATCATCAAAAATCTGACTACGAACGGCTTCTTGAATTTCACCACGTTCAGACATTTCTTGTTGCCATGTTAATAATTTTCTTAACCAAGAAATTCGCTGGTCATAAGCTGTCATTTTGTCGGTACTACCTTCTTTATACTTCCAATGAGCAGCAACGCCTAGTTCTGCATCGTTGTGCATTTGTTCAGTACGGATTTGAATTTCAATGGCTCTATCTTGTGGACCATAAACGACAGTATGAATTGATTGATAACCATTTGGTTTGGGATTAGCAACATAATCATCAAATTCTTTAGCGATATGTTTGTAATGGCTGTGGACGATGCCTAAGGCGTTATAGCAATCTTCAATTCGATCGCAAATAATACGGACAGCTCGGATATCATATAGATCTTCGAATTCAAGATGTTTACGTTCCATTTTCCGCCATATACTATAAATATGTTTAGGACGACCATAAACCTCTGCGCGAATATGATCTTTGTTCATCAATTTTTGTAGATGTTTAACAAATTGATGGATATATAATTCACGATCTAATCGCTTTTCTTGCAATTTTTTAGCAATAAGCCGATACTCGTCTGGGAATAAATAGCGGAAACAGAAATCTTCTAACTCCCATTTTAATTGACCTATTCCTAAGCGATTGGCTAATGGTGCATAAATATTAAAACACTCTTTAGCTACCAAAACTTGTTCTTCTTGGGGAGATTTGATTAAATTACGTAAATAGGTAATACGCTCAGCCAATTTGATGACTACACTTCGGAAATCATTGACCATCGCCAATAACATGCGACGAATACTATCAATTTGTTCTGTTGTGGCACTACCGTTGCGGATTGCACGCAATTGACGAATTTCTTTCATTTTAACAATGTTAGAGATGATGTGAGAAATTTCACGATCAAAATCTTCAGGGATATCCTCACGGCGAATAATTTTGGCATCAACAAAAGGAAGCAATAAAGCAGCACATAAACTATTGATGTCCATATTTAGAGTCGATAGGATCTCAACCATTTCGATAGCATTTTGGAAACAGAAAAATTGCTCAGAGGCTCCAGCGCTGTTTTCAAAACAAAAATCCCAAACTTCTCTAAACTTTTTATAAGATGCTGGGTTAGCTAATAATAGTTCTTGTTTTGCCCATTGCTCAACTTCAAATTGAGCAAGAGAATAATGTTCTTCTCGATGTTGGTGCGCACCTCTGATAGTTACCATAAATTATGTTCCTGATTTTATTAACAACAACATTGATTCAATATGTTTGGTTTGTGGAAACATATCTAAAATAGCAACTTGAGCAATTTTGTATCCTGCATCTATAAGTTGTTTGCTATCGCGAGCTAGAGTAGCAGGGTTACATGATATATAAACAATTTTTGATGGAGCTAATTTTGCAATTTCTATTACTGCATTTAATGCCCCAGCTCTTGCTGGATCTAATAATACCTTGTTAAATTGTGATTGGCTCCATATCGAAAATTGTTGAGTATCGTCTAAATTGCTAGCTAAAAAATTGGTTTCAGCACAAATCTTATTACTATTTAATATAGTGTTAAATTTTGCTTTTTCAACCAGTGCATCAATACCTTCAATCCCTGTTACTGTTTTACTTAATGTTGCTATAGGTAATGAAAAATTACCCATACCACAAAAGAGATCTAAGACTTGGTCAGTTGGTTGTAATGTTAACCAATCAAGCGCTTGATTGATCATTTTTTGATTTATTTTACAATTTACTTGGATAAAATCTAGAGGGCTAAAAGTTAATTTTAAATGATTAATTAAATAAAAATGCTCTGTATTACCTGTAATATGTACTAAATCTTTACCATGAAAATAAAGTGAAAGGTTGTGATTTTCTGCGAACTCTTTCAATAAGTTAGCATCATAATCAAGTAAAGGCATAGTATGCCTTAAAACAATAATAATACCACTGTCGACTGAAATTAATTCAATATGACCAAGTGCTTTTTTCTGTTTAAAATTGCTAAATATACTTTGCAATGGTGTTAGCAGCGTATCTAATTCATTAACTAATATGGGACAACGTTTAATATTAATTATTTTGTTTGACTCAGCTTGGCGAAATCCAATAACTAATTCGCCTTTAACTATATTAATTGAAAGCCTTGCTCGCCGCCGATAATGGTAAGGCTGATCGGCAATAATTATGGGGGAATTTTGAGTAATATTTGCTAAAGATTGTCCCGTTTCTTTTTGTAGCAGGTTAATTAATGCACTATATTTTGCTTGTTGTTGCAAATGAGGTGCAATATGTTGCAATTCACAACCACCACATTGCTGATAATATTGACATTGTGGTTTAACGCGATTTTGGCTTTGGTTATGATATCTAATGACTTTGGCTTTAGCATAATTTTTTTTGTCTTCAGTTAGTTCAATATCAACGGTTTCATCAGGCAAAGCTGATTTAACAAAAACTGTTTTACCTTTATAACTAGCAACCCCTTGCCCAAAAGCATCTAAGGATGCAATTGTTACTGTCAATTTTTGTTTAATAAGTTTTTTTTTCTGCTGGGTATAAAAATTAGCCATAGACTTTTTTTTAATTTATATTAAGCGTTTGAGTAATTCTGTTTTGACATGCTTTGGCACTAAATTTGTGATATTACCACCATGATAGGCGACATCTTTTACGATTGTTGATGAAATAAACCCCATCGCAATTGATGGCATTAAAAAAATGGTGTCTAAATTGGATTTTAACGCACGATTCATTTCAGCAAGTTGCCTTTCGTATTCAAAATCGTGTGTTGTTCGGACTCCACGAACAATGACTGTAGCATTATGAGTTTGAGCAAAATTTGCCATTAAATTATCAAATCCTATCACTTCGACATTAAGCAAGTGCTCGACCGAAGTTGATGCTAAATTTACCCGTTCTTCTAGGGTAAACAGTGTTTGTTTATTAGGATTTTCAGCAATAGCAACGATTAATCGAGGAAATAGTAGCGAGGCTCGTGTCACAAGGTCAATATGACCATTGGTGATAGGGTCAAAAGTGCCCGGAAAAATAGCTGTTAAGGCTTTGCTTGTCATATTTTATATTTATCCATTGGGTATGATAACCGTATCATACCCAATTTTGATTAGGATTGTTAGTTTAAACGTACAAATTCTTTTATTCAATTTACATATACGAGGAATACTTACAGAAAAAAGCTAGTTTCTATCAATATATGTCCGTAAATGAGTCAAATGATTTAATTTATAACAAATTAAGTCGTTAGGTGATCATGAATTTGTTAAGTCTGTAAAAGCCTACTTGGTTGTGACCATTCAATATGACGAGAACTATCGGGCAAAAACAGTGCTTCTAGTGCTACACCTGCAAAATTCCCATATTTACCATTGTATCAGTTTGGCTTATTCTGAAAAAACAACCTGTATATATTTGTAATGAAGGTTGAGTTGTTATTACATTCATTATTACTTTTTGAGCAGGCGAAATAAGTTGAGTTGCAATAGTCTGTGTTTTATCTAATAAGTAAATATGCTCATAACCACCAGTTATTTACTGCTCAAGGCTTTCATATAGTTTGCCTAATAAAAGTTCGGGTTGTTACAAATCCATATCGTATTTAATGGCTTTCACCAAATAATTATTGTAAATTAAGTTAGCACCACAAACTGTGATTAAGGATATTCTAACTTATTTCTCCATCAAGATTAAAATAAGCGTAATTAGTTAAATTAACTGATGTGGTTTTTGTTGAGATTGCGTGGAACGCAATAATAACTTTGTTATAATCGGCAAGTATATAAGTGACTTTTACACTCAGCTAGCCAGCCACCCTACTCTTTATCAGGAGAAATTAATCAAAATGTCACCTGTTGCTCAAGTTGGGCTTAAATTTGCTATAGTTTTTTGTCAAAACATAATTTTCCACCATATAACAGATTGGCACATTGATTAGTGCTAAGTAGATAATGTTTATTGTTAATATCAATTGTAACACCTAAATAGGCATCTTATTGTTGGTATTGTTCTAGTGATTGGTATTCAAGTAAGGCTTCGCAATTTTGCCCGTTAACAGGTAATATATAAGAGAGCCATATCACCTCCTTAGTTTAGAAATTTGATATGCATTGCTTGCCTATTTAAAAGTGTAATAATTTGTTTTATAAGAATATCGCACTACTCCATTCACTTTATTTACAGTCGTAAAAACCTTCTTTAATACCAATTTGTTAGCTTAATTATCGCTAACAACCGCTCTAACCGCATTGACTTTATCTTTTAGCACTAAGACCACAGCATATCCGCCAAAGCTACCACCAACCATCCGTACACTATCACCGATTACGCCGTCAATTATTTCAAATAAGGTAATCAATATCGAGGACTATTATTTCAATAATCATCACGCATTAAGTTGTGGCTATTGCTCATAAGTATTGATAATAATTTATAATTACCGCTAGCTAAAGCTTGCGTCACTTTTAGCATGAGTTCGTTTTCAGTGATTACATGATGAGACCATTTGAGTACAATGGGAGCAAGCAAGTTTTAAATATTTTGTGATTCGGTTAATGAAGCATCTCTTAGCTATTTTACTTTAAGGGCTTTGACTGCTACCTCACATAGTTTACATAATGCATGTTGACTTTGTTCAAGTGCAGATATTAATTGAATTATTATGCCACAATTGGTTTTCGGCATCTTGACCAATTAATGCTAACTTGGTGCCATCTAAGGTACAAAAAACAAGTTGAATAATAACTAGGATTTTGTTCTTGAGTAAATGTTTCTTGTTGCATTGACCAAGGGCGTTTCACTCTATGTGGTGAAACGCGCACCTATTGGTTGATTAATAAATTATAGAGACTGAGGATGATCAATCGGATTAAAATTAGCTATTTTTACTTCTATTTTACTTTTGTTTATTTTATCGATGTCATACAATTTAATCAGGATAGCCTTGAGGGTTATTTGATTGCCAATTCCACGAATCTTTTACCATGTCATCTAGTGTTAATTTGGTTTTCCAACCTAATTTATGTTCTGCTTTTTTGACATCAGCCCAAAATGCGGGTAAATCGCCAGATCGCCTTGGCGCAAAGTGCCAGTTAAGCGCTTTTCCTGATACTTTTTCAAAAGCTTTGATCACTTGTAATACGCTATAACCAATACCAGAACCCAAATTATAAATATGAACACCAGCTTTGTTGTGATCGGCTTTTAGTGCAGCAATATGTCCATCAGCTAAATCAACGACATGTATAAAATCACGAATACAAGTCCCATCTGTTGTTGGGTAATCATTACCAAAAACGGATAATGATTCTCGCTTACCTACAGCAACCTGAGTAATATATGGCATAAGATTATTAGGAATGCCAAGAGGATCTTCCCCCATCAACCCACTTGAATGGGCTCCAACAGGATTAAAGTACCGTAGTATAGTCAGTGACCAATCAGATTCGGCAACAGCTAAATCCATGATACATTGTTCTACCATTAATTTACTTTTGCCATATGGGCTGGTTGGTAGCCCTTGTGGCAAGGTTTCAACATAAGGTACAGGGGCTAGTTCTCCATAAACGGTGGCCGACGAGCTAAACACTAGCTGCTTAACACCTGCCTCTCGCATTGCTTTCATTAGAGTGATACTGCCGTAAACGTTATTTTCATAATATTCGAGAGGTTTGTGTACTGATTCACCAACTGCTTTTAGCCCAGCAAAATGAATCACTGCTTTGATATCATGTTCTGTAAAGATCTTAGCTAATAATTTTTCATCACACACGTCACCTTGATAAAAATCGACCGATTGACCTGTAATTTTTTGTATTCTATCTAATACTGATACTTTACTGTTAAACAAATTATCAATAATAATTGGTGTATAACCAGATTTAATAAGTTGGACACACGTATGGCTTCCTATATATCCGCATCCGCCAGTAACTAATATTTTCATAATATACCTTAATCTAATGTAATTATTACAGAAAGTATCTGCTTGAGTTCAGATTGTTCGCTGTTTTTTTTGATTCCATAGATCCCATCAACCACGATCTGATAGTGTGAAAGAAGATATTCGCGTAAAACTAAATGCGATCAAACCAAGAACTAGGTATGCTCCTTCAAATCCTATTTTAACATACATAAAACCTATATAAACATAATAGATATTTGTTTTGCAAAACAAATTTCAATTAAGTAAACTGTTGCTGATAATCGAATAGGGGAGTGTTTAGTAATATATTTAAATGCACCAATAAGTAATAAAGGGGGTTCCGAACATATGTAATGTTTTTAATATAATGACTTCAACAGTGATGCTAACAAATACCGAGTTTGTAATACGAATAGATATAATATTACTAGAAACTAGTAATTTATTTTCTGCCTATTTTTATCGCAATCAATGGAACAAAAAGTATTAAAGTTGCATTTAATAATACACCTAGCGTTGTGACATAACTGAATGCTTTGCGACCTGCTTGCTAGAAAAAAATGAGGTAAAAAGAAGATGTTTTGTTAACCCTGACTTGCACAAAATTAAGCTAAGTTGAGGCCCAAAAGGGCAAATAATGGAATGAACGAGAAAATATAGCCTGTATTTCATCCAGTCCATTCATTTTGAGACTGTTTATAATTCTGTGTCAGTTTAATGCACAAAGAGATCACCTTATCAAGGCGATTAGGAAAAATATTATCAACGGTGACAATGCTAAATTCCAATTTTGGATTGGAATTGTTCCTTTTTTCTCCGCATTTTACAACCCCAAATACAACAACTTGAGCAAGCTATTTTCATTTGGAAAACTGTTTTTGGTCTTTGATAATTTGCGAAATTGCCGATGAATAAACTCAATAACATTCGTGGTATAAATCACCTTACGAATAGGCTCAGGATAGCAGAAATAAGTCGATAAATTATTCCATTTACGACGCCACGACTGGATGATTATTGGATATTTATCGCCCCATTTTTGCTCAAATTCATCTAAGGCATCAATTGTCGCATCACGAGACACCACCTTGTAAAACAGGTTTCAAATCACTCATAAAGGCTTTGTGATGTTTAAAGGCAATACACTTAATTAAATGACAAATTTGATGAATAATGCAAAGCTGAATCGCTGCTTGTGGGTAAATGGTATTCATTGTTTCAGAAAAACCAACCCAGCCATCAACACAAACGATTAAGATGTCATTTAACCCTCTGTTTTGCAAATCGGTCAAAATAGATAACCCAAAATGCGTCACTTCGTTTTCAGATAAATAGAAACCTAATACCTCCTTTTTCCCTGCTAAATTAAGGGCGAGTACGGTATAAACAGCCTGGCTATGATAAACCCCATTTTCTTTTACTTTATAATGGATTGCATCCATCCAAATAAACGGATAAATCGACTCTCGTGGCCGTTGCTGCCATCAACGCAATTCGGGAATGATTTTATCTATAATGGTGGTTAAGGTTGCAGGGGAGACACGAAAAGCATAAATCTCTTCAATATGCTAGCTAATCACCCCCAGCGCATACATACTCAGAATTTTTTGTTCAATTTCATCGCTTAATGTTGTCTGATTTTTTTTGATAAGTTGAGGTTCAAATAAACCATTCCTATCTCTTGGTGCATCAAGTTCGAAACTGCCCGATGTGTTTTTTTATTGTATTTGAACTTTAACCGTTGCGTCGATTAGGGGGAATATCATTGGCTAAATGAAAATCTAACTCAGTAGATAACGCCGCTTCGGTGAGCTGTTTAATTAAAGGCGTTAAAATGCCCTCTTTACCCGTTAACGGTTGGTCATTTTGTAATAACATTAATGCTTTTTCAAAATCAAATTCTTGGGACAGGTGTCATTTCCTTTTTGCTACATAGTTTACTGAAATGACACAGAATATTGAACACTCTCTATTATTTCCTTTTTAGTAGTCCACCTAAGATATTAGAAGTTTTTGATTTAGACTTTGAATTATCTTTAGAATGATGATTTTCTAATTTATCTCGAAGTTTTTCTAAACGATCTTGTAATTTGTCACTAAATACATCATTGATTAATTTAGCAATATCAATTTGATAACGAAGCTTAGCAAATTCACCATAAATACGTAGTGGTATTGTTAACTTTTGTAGCTTTGCAATTACCTCATTTTTAGTATTCCAGCCACCTAACATTTTTAAGTTCAAATTAATATCTAAATCACGGTTTAAGAGCCCGACTCTTCCTGAACCTTCAATGATCTCAAGTGTTGCTGAATTCGCTGTTAATGTTGAAAACTCCAAGTTACCTTGCTTCAAATAGGCATTAGCTGAAATTGTTTGAAATTCGGTGTATTTTTTCTGATTTTCAGGTGTTGTATCATTTTTTGAATAGCGAGCTACCGCATTTTGGATAATACTTTCAATATTTAAATTATTGAGCTTTGCATTTGTTACAACAATGGCCACATTGCCTTGTAAGTTTGCTAACAATTTAGAACCTGATAAGGTGTTACTTTGTAAATCCCCGCTAGCATTAAATAAACCATCTAGATCATGTGCCGTATCTATTTGCTTAAAAAATGTATTTAAATCAACATCAGTTATTTTGGTATTTAGTTTTATTAATGTGTTTTTTTGTTTGCCATTTGCAACACCTGTTGCCAATATATGACCTTTAGCAAAATCTAAACTCATATTTCTGAATATAGCAATACCGTCATTATTAGTTATATCAACATTAATATTGTTAAACGTCATTTTATTGGCGTTAAGTTGCTTGATAGTTAACTTAGCCTTAGCATTGAAAGCATTTAAAAAATTTAATTCATTATTGCTCTTTGTAACATTTGACACCACAGGAGGGGTTTGTTGACTATTAGCATTTCCGTTTGTTTTTTCACCAATTTTCAGTAATGAAGAGAGATCAATTTTATCAGAATTTAACTGCAAATTTATTTCTGGTTTACTTGTTAAATCTGCATTGATAACACCAATGAAATTATTACCATTAACTGAGAAAGATAAATTTTGGCTTTTTAAAATCTGAGGATTATGTTGGTAATTAAAAACGCCACTTATGTTTCCTTTTAATTCTTTTGCTGAATTAGCGATGCCTTTATAAGTAAAATTTAACTTATTTAAATCGATGATTGCTTGTCTTGGAAATTCATTTAAATCGACATTAGCATGTATTAGGTATGACATATCTTGTTGATTTTTATCTACGTTACCGTTTAAATCAATAGCGATATTTTTATCTTTAACTTGTTCTACAATAAGATTAGTATTTCTAAAGTTAATAAGATCATCTTTATATTGTAATACCACTGTACTGTCAGTAACTTCAAATTTATTTAAGCTAAACTGCCAACTAGATGTATTTTTTTTATCTTTAGAATCCGTTGACTCATTAGTGGTCGTATCCATAGGTGTTTTTTTAGCACCATTTTTTGCAATATTACCTTTACTTTCATCAGTGACGTCGATGATTGCTGATTTTATAAATACATTTTTGATAGATAATTTTTTTGAGAAAAGAGGCAATAGTTCAACATCAAGTCGCATATTATCCGCAGTTAATATAGGTTTTTTTACATCGACATCAGATAATTTTACCGAATCTGTTAATATACTCACTTGTGGCCATATATGCCAACGCAAATCGCCATCAATAGTTAATTCATAACCGGTTTTATCTTTTACTGTATCAGAAATAAATCCACGAAAGTTGTTAGGATCTACAAAAACAATAAGTGAAATAATACCGATAGTAATAGCTAAAATTAAGGCAAATAAAAAAACCAATATTTTTTTTACCATATTAATGTTCCTTTGTTAATATTATAAGTTGTTTAGTCTTTATCAATACGACTGGCGACAGCGCCATGTTGGTCTTTATATTTTGCATCTTGCCTTCGATTGTATGGTCTTGCAGCCGCTCCAGTTAATGTTTCAAAACTAAGCGCTCCGATTGTCATTCCAGGTCTAAGTGCTAATGGAATTTTCCCTGAGTTATAGAATTCCAAAACAATTTGCCCTTGCCAACCAGGATCAATTCGATGTGCTGTAACGTGAACCATCAGCCCTAGCCTAGCAAGCGATGAACGCCCATCTAACCAGCCAACCAGATCATCGGGAATAGTGACTGATTCTAAGGTTACGGCTAATGCTAATTCTCCTGGATGCAAATAGAAAGCATCGCTTTCAGCTAATACAATTTCCTCGCTCATCACTCGTTCCAATACCGCAGCAACTTCTTCTTTAGGACCACTTAAATCGATATAAGGTGTGGTATGCTCTCGGAAAGTTCGAAACTGGTTACCTAATCTAATATCAACAGTTGCACCATTAATACAACTTGCTGCTGGTTGTGGTGTGATTTTTAATTTACCGTTTTGTAAATATGCTTCGATATCTCGGTCGCATAATCTCATAAGTAATCCTTAATTCAGCTTGTATTTCTTTATTCTAACAGGAACTTTGAATGTCGTCGATGTTAGTTGTTTAAGGTTTTAGCAACCATGCGCGGCCATAGTGATTATAGTATCCCGCTAATTTGCCAGGTTGATCACCTACCCCTAGATAAAGGTCAAAATGCTGCCCTTTAATTGCACCACCTACATCAAGAGCAACCATTAAACGATTTTCTCGCCTACCACGATATTGCCCATCGCTATCAAGCAGAGGCACGTCAACCAGTACTACAGAACCCATTGGTATTAATGATTTATCAGAGGCGATAGAAGCATTGGCAATTAAGGGAACATTAGCGGCCCCTTTTACTTCGGTATTATATTTGGGTTCAAAAAAAACGAATGAATGGTTTTGAACCAATAATTCTTTAATTTTTTCCTCATTTTTATTCTTAGCCCAATCTTTGATAGCCTGTATCGACATTCTTTCTTTTTCGATTTCACCTTGTTCTACTAGCAATCGGCCAATACTTGAATAACCATGTCCATTTTTACCACCATAACTAAAGAAAACTAAAGGTAAATCATCTTCAAAATCAACATAGGCACTACCTTGCACTTCCATAATGAAATTATCTATCAAAGAATTACTGTATGCTATTTCAAGACCTTTATTGGCAAGAATACCATTATAAATTTGCTCTCGATTTGGTAATTGTTTTTCTTCACTAACGGGCATTTTATAAATAGGATATTTAAAATCTGTAGTTAGCTCATGTCTTGCTTTAATGATTGGAGTATAATAACCTGTCATATGGACATTTCCATACCCATCTTGCCCCGACATTTCATAACTTTTAAGCCCAACTTTGCTAAATTCGTCAGTTCCTAAGGAACGATTAATCCAATCATCTATCGCTTTATAGATATGTTCATTTTTAAGATACAAAGAGGGCGATGACGACTTGATTTTGGCAATTTGAATCATGTAGTCTGAAATATTTACTGGAATAGCTAATTGTGGATAGCTTACGTTAAACGGAAAAAAGAGGTTGCCATCTTTATATTGTTGACCTTGTTTGACAGGTTTATTTACATTGCTTTGGCTACTAGTTAGAAGAGATAAAATAAATAAAGAGCATAAAGTACATAAAACATAAAAACGATAATAGCGACGTTTCTTTTCTTTCATCTTGATAGATTATTATAATAAGTTAAGTATCATTGTTAGTTATGCTACACAATTCTATTATAAGAAACTACCAATAATTATGGTGTAGTCATAAAAAGTTTTCATAAAAATTCAACTTGCGATTTTATTCTATAGACTTTATAGTCCTATATTCTTTATTAAATTAAGAAATTGAGCAAATAAAAGGAAAATAGCGATGAGCGCTTCCTCAAAGCATGATCTAAAACGGAACCTTTCTAACCGCCATATTCAATTAATTGCAATTAGTGGTGCTATAGGTACCGGCTTATTTATGGGCTCAGGAAAGACAATTAGCCTTGCAGGGCCGTCTATTATTTTTGTCTATATGGTTATTGGATTTGTTCTATTTTTTGTTATGCGAGCGATGGGAGAAATTCTGCTTTCTAATTTAAAGTATAAATCTTTTAGTGATTTCTCTAACGACCTTTTAGGGCCTTGGGCAGGATTTTTCACTGGTTGGACTTATTGGTTTTGTTGGGTAGTTACAGGAATTGCAGATGTTATTGCAATTGCTGGTTATGCTCAATATTGGTTTCCCGAACTGCAATCTTGGATACCAATGTTATTAACAGTTACCTTACTATTAACCTTAAACCTATTAACAGTAAAAATGTTTGGTGAGACAGAATTCTGGTTTTCAATGATCAAAATTATTGCTATTTTAGCCTTGATTGGTATTGGAATAGTGCTTATTTTAACCTCTTTCCATTCTGAACAAACTAATAGCATAGCTACATTTTCAAATTTATGGGAATATGGTGGATTTTTCCCAAATGGAATTATGGGTTTTTTTGCTGGTTTTCAAATTGCAATCTTTGCTTTTGTAGGGATCGAGTTAGTGGGTACAACAGCAGCAGAAACAGTTGACCCAAACAAGAATTTGCCACGAGCTATTAACTCTGTACCTGTCCGAATCATATTTTTCTATGTTTTTGCTTTAATCATCATTATGAGCGTTACACCATGGACGTTAATTTCTCCAAATAAAAGTCCATTTGTTGAATTATTTACATTAATTGGTTTACCAGCAGCTGCAAGTATCATTAATTTTGTCGTATTAACATCAGCAGCATCTTCCGCTAATAGCGGTATTTACTCTACAAGCAGAATGCTATTTGGGCTAGCTAAAAAACAAGATGCTCCTGAGCCTTTTGGTAAATTATCAACTCGCTCGGTACCCGCTAATGGTTTACTGTTTTCATGTGCTTGCTTATTTGGTGGCGTAGTTTTGATTTATTTAGTACCTAATGTCATGGAAGCTTTTACTATAGTAACCACCATTTCAGCTATTTTATTTATGTTTATTTGGTCAATGATTCTTATTTCTTATATTGCTTATCGTCGTAAAAAAATAAAATTGCATGAACAATCTAAATTTAAAATGCCTGGTGGTATTTTTATGAGTGGTGTTTGTTTAGCTTTTTTTGTTTTTATGATTGTATTGCTTACTTTTGAAGCCGATACTCGCCAAGCACTAGTGGCCACTCCGATTTGGTTTATTATTTTAGCTGTGAGTTATTACATTCGCTCTTTAAAACGCAGATAAATCTAAAAATAAAAAGGCGAGTGATCCTGCCTTTTTATTTTTGTAATTATTGATCTTTATTTTTTACCGGCCAAATAATACTAGCAATAATACCCAAAGTTAAGATGCCTAAAATGACATAAAGACTTGTGGTTGGATCTATATCTATACCACACCCAAATAAATGATTACTTGCATTTAAAGCTAGTTTCCCTGCAATAAAAAAAAGTAAGCAAATCACCGCCTTACTAAGATGGACTAAATACTGTTGCATGGCTTGTAAAATAAAGTACATCGTTCTAAGACCTAAAATAGCGAAGATCATGGCGCTATAGACAATTAATGGTTCTTGGCTCACGGCAATTACTGCAGGAACTGAATCAAAAGCAAACATAACGTCACTTAATTCAATTACAACAATACATAAAAATAGTGGTGTAGCATAAAAAAGACTTTTAGGTATTTTATCAACTAAGTTATTGTTTTCAGCTTTTGCAAGCTCTATATCAAGCTGTTTTTGTGACAATAAAAAACTGTGGCCGACAATTTTTGGGTAAGTTGGAAAAATACGTTTGGCAATACGAAAAGCAAAGTGATTTGAATAATCTTTAATATTTTCGGCATTATCTTGATTTTTCAACATCATTATTCCCGTGCAAGCAACCAATATTGAAAACACCAACTCCATCCAAGGACCTAAATACAACAAACCTGTGCCAATTACGACAAATATGGCGCGAAATATAATAGCACCAATAACCCCCCAATAAAGTAAGCGATGGCGATAGTTATTTGGTACAGCAAACCATGAAAAAATAGCCATAATGACAAACAGATTATCGACCGATAAGGCTTTTTCAAGAACATAACCTGTAATAAATAAGCTGGCTATAGTGCTGCCATGGTGAATGTATAAAAATAGTGCAAATCCTAATGCAACCGCTATCCAAAATAGCGACCAAATAATAGCATTTTTTAAGCTGATTGGTTTATCGTTATGGTGAGCGTATAAATCAATAATAATTGCAGTCACGGCTAGCCCAACAAATACTAATATTGTTTCTATTGGAAAACCTAATGAATTTTGAATCATAGTTATATTACCTAGTATTAAAAGCTATATGAAGTTAACTTTTCTTTTGGCTATGTTAAATTATTCGATAGCACATAATTATAAAAGTGGTTGAGTATATATTGCTAGCTAAATCAAAAAAAGTTATATTTGCAAGTCACATTTAACTGTTTTAATTTAATAACATTTTGAGCAAGCATTCATGGCAAAATTCAGGGTAATAATTTTCTTTCTTCTTCCTTTTTTTTCAGGACTATTACATGCGCAACCAGTAGAGCCTTATATATCATCTTTACCTAAAGGAAGCGATTTGTCTATTCTGGTTCAATCTGTAGGAAGAAGCCCTAAGACATTAGCAAAATATAAAAGCGATCAATTCAAACACCCAGCCAGCACTCAAAAAGTGATAACCGCATTAGCTGCTGAGTTGGAATTAGGTCGAAATTTCCGATTTACAACACGCCTGCAAACTAATGGCGTTATTAGTAATAAACAATTAAATGGTGATCTTATTATTCAACTTAGCGGAGATCCCACTTTTACGCGAGCCAAATTAAAAACAATGATTGCTGAAATGCGCCAAAAAGGTATTGAAAAAATAGCAGGAAATATAATTTTAGATACTTCGATATTTACAAGCCATGACAAAGCTGCGGGGTGGTCATGGAATAATTTAACGGCTTGCTATAATGCCCCACCATCTGCAGCAATTATTGATGATAATTGTTTTTATGCAACTGTGACACCAAATAAAGTAGGTGAAAAAGCCTCAATATCTAAACCTACTAATATTCCAGTTACTGTAACAGCTGATGTAAAAACCATTGCAAAAAACAGTAAAGATCCCAATGATAGGTATTGTGAGTTGGATGTTAGCTATTTAGACAAAAATCGTTATCATTTATCAGGATGTATTGCTGCAAGCTCAGATAAAACACCATTAAAATTTGCAGTAATTGATGGGGTTGAATATTTTTCATCTATTTTAAAAAATGAACTTAAGCAACAAAAGATAACTTATACAGGATCGCTACTTCAACGCAAAGAAAAGAATAATGCTCAATTGACCTTACTCGCCTCTAGCCAATCAGCACCACTTTCAGAACTATTAACTGTCATGCTTAAAAAGTCAAATAATCTATATGCAGATGCTATTTTTAGAACCTTAGGCGCACATTACTATAATGTACAAGGCACATGGCGTAATGGTGGCGATGCAGTTAGACAAATTTTACGCAAAAAAGCAGGTATAAATTTAGAAAATTTAGTGATTGCTGATGGTTCGGGTTTGTCTAGGTTAAACTTGGTAAGCGCTGATAAATTAATGGAAATTTTACAATATATTTCAGCTAATGATTCTCAGCTAAAAATTATTGAAATGTTACCTATTGCAGGTATTGATGGTACATTAAAAAACCGTAAAAGCTTTAATCAGACACCGTTTAAAGAGACAATACGTGCTAAAACTGGTTATATTCAAGGTTGCTATAATTTAGCTGGATTTATCCAAAAACCTGATGGTAAATATGTAGCTTTCGTACAATTATTATCTGGTTATCAAGCGGATAATAAAAACGAATCAAAAAATAGTGCAATTATGCGTTTTGAATCAGAATTTTACAAAAAATTTATTAATTAAGCAGTGATAAGGACATTATAAGTTTAATGTCCTTATTTACTAATAAAAATGTATAAAATTAAATATTATCCCCTAAAAATCCACCGCTTTGATGTTTCCACAGCTGTGCATATAACCCATTTTTTATGAGTAATTCTTGGTGTGTGCCTTGCTCAATAATTTTACCTTGATCAAGTACAACTAACCTATCCATTGCAGCAATGGTTGATAAACGGTGGGCAATAGCAATAACGGTCTTACCTTCCATTAACGTATATAAGCTTTCCTGAATTGCTTGCTCAATTTCGGAATCCAGTGCGCTTGTTGCTTCATCTAACAATAAAATAGGCGCATTTTTAAGAATGACCCGAGCAATTGCAATGCGTTGTCTTTGACCACCAGATAATTTTATACCTCGTTCACCTACAAATGCGTCATATCCTGTTTTACCTTTTGCATCAACTAATGTTTGAATAAAGTTATCTGCATGAGCTTTTTGTGCGGCTTTTATCATTTCTTCTTCTGAAGCATTATTGTTACCATAAAGTAAGTTTTCTCTTACTGAGCGATGTAACAACGAGGTATCTTGTGTTACCATGCCAATTTGAGCGCGCAGGCTTTCTTGAGTAACAGTGGTAATATCCTGACCGTCAATAACAATTTCACCACTTTGTAAATCATAAAAACGGAGTAATAAATTAATAAGCGTTGACTTTCCTGCTCCTGATCGGCCAACTAAACCAATTTTTTCGCCTGGTTTTATCGTTAGGTCTAAATTCTCAATTACTGAGCTACGTTTTTTCTCATCATAACTAAAATAAATATGTTTAAACTCAATTTTACCTTGAGTTACATTAAGCTTAGGCGCATTTGGTTGATCAATCACTGCTTTAGCGACAGAAAACGTATTAATGCCATCTTTTACTACACCAATATTTTCAAATAGCGCTGCTATTTCCCACATAATCCAGTGTGAAAAACCATTTAATCGAAGTGCTACTGCTGTTGCTGTGGCAATTGCGCCAATACCAATTAATTGATTTGTCCATAGCCACAAGGCAACACCTGTTGTGCTTAGCACTAAGGAAATGGACAATAAATGATTTACTATTTCAAAACTACTGACTAGCCGCATTTGTTTATTAACAGTAACTAAAAACTCATTCATCGATTCTTGAGCGTATTTTGCCTCATTACCTGCATGAGAAAATAGTTTTACTGTTATAATGTTGGTATAAGCATCGGTGACTCGCCCAGTCATTGTCGAACGAGCGTCCGCTTGTGCACTTGCTACTTTACTTAAACGAGGAATAAAATAATACATAGCAATGCCATAAATTAGACACCAGATCATAAATGGCACTAATAACAAAAGATCTAATTGCCCGATGATTGTAGCCATAGTAATAAACGAAATAAGAACATAGATAAAAATATCTGCCACTAAAAAACAAGTATCACGAACTGCGAGTGCCGTTTGCATGACTTTTGCCGATATTCTTCCAGCAAATTCATCTTGAAAAAAACGCATACTTTGATTAAGCACTAACCGATGCAGGTTCCACCGCAATCGCATTGGAAAATTTCCAGCTAGGCACTGATGTTTAATAATCGTTTGTAGCCCAATAATAATGGTACTTCCTATAATGATTAGGGCTAACAGCGCTAATGTTGTTTTTTCTTGTTGCCAAAATTTGCTAGGTTCAACAACTGAAAGCCAATCAATAACTTTACCAAGGGCAGCATATAAAAAAGCTTCAAAAGCACCGCCTAATGCGCTAAAAATAATTAATAGCAACAGAAATAAGCGAGTCCCTTTCGCTGATTGCCATATGAAACTAAAAAAGTTTCTAGCCATAGGTTGAGGTTCATCTTTTGGATAAGATGACACCAATTTTTCAAAAAATTGATACATATTAGACCTGATTCATCATAGCGTTTTTTATTAATACTACTATTAATAATATAAAAAAATAGAGGTAGTGCAAATAGGCATATGTTGCCTTTGAATCTCAATTTATCTGGAATTTCCAATTAATATCATTTAGCTATCTGATTGCTATTAATGGGTTTATCAATATAGAAGAAATCAATGAGGGAACAAAATATCTAATATTCCCTCTAACTTCCAATTATATATTGAAAGTTAATATATAGCTATTAAAGGTATTAAAATATGTCTTTAATAAGAAGAACAACACGGCCTACAATATGATATTTATGAAAATCTGACTTGGGAACTTCAATGGTTGGATTCTGGCTATTATTACAAATTAATAACCAACCATTAAGTGTTAAACGAACCTTTCTTAAAAAGGTAATATCTTCGTATTCAATTAGATAAATTGCACCATCAACAATACCTGTTATTTCAGTGTTAAGAATTAGTCCATTATTGTTTTCGATTTCTGGTGACATTAAATCGCCTTTGGCCCAGTATATAATTAATTTTTTAGCATCTAAGCCACGGTGCTTAGCCCAGCCCTCAATGATAGGATAATTCATCAATGGAGGGGTTTCTCTTACAAAACGTTCTTTTTGTGCTTCCTCTTTTGTTGGTAGTTGTTTATTATAAACAGGAATGCGATAAATATTTTCGCTATAGATATCTTCATCGCTATTTTTAGAATCTACAAACTCTAGTTTATGACCAGTAGCAAGCCAATTAAAAGAAACATTACATTTTTCAGCGATGACTTCCAAACGTGTCAGTGAAGGGTAAGTTTTGCCAGATAAGTAGTCTCGAATTACCGTTTCGGACATATCGCATTTTTTAGCGAAGGCTGAAACAGATAAACCTTGCATAGAGCTGAGCAATCTATCTTTAAAAGTTTTAACATTATTATTTTTAATTGTATTCATCTTTAATCCATTATATCTATCACTAGTTTATTAATTATAGTGCATTTTTTTATAGTTTTGTATATACCTATTATTTGGAATAACCGATTAAATTAATTTTATTTTTTTCACTTTTTCGTTTTTTTAAAATTTATATTTTTGTATTTCTCGTTTTTTAATGTATTGGTAAAAACAGTTGAAGAAAATAATTATTCTTTGTTTTTTGTTTGTTTATTTGTTTTTTTCTGCGAAAAAAGTATTTTTTATGATTATTTATACTTTTTTTATTTAAAATTGACATTAATCAAAATTTAATAGTAGCAATCAAAATCATTAACTAATTGTTTTTTAAAAATTTAAATCAAAACTCACATAATAACCAAACAAGCCAATAACAAATAAAAACGATTGACTAAAGCGAAAAAAAATGGATAATAAGCAGGGTAAGGATTTTTCATTGTTTTCTTTCCTTATATTCCTTATATTTCATGTTGGCCTGTATAGTTTTATACAGGTCTTTTTTTATTCTTGAACTATTTATGAAATCCCTTCATAAAAAGAGTATAATGATCACTCCATAAAATATGTTCTAAAGTCTACCCTAAATAGAGCGTTATATTTATTAAGAGGATTTGATTATGTCTTTTAGTATTCCACACCTTTTAGTGTTTCTTGCTGTCGTTATTTTATTATTTGGCACTAAAAAGTTGCGTAATTTAGGTTCTGATCTTGGTTCAGCATTAAAAGGCTTCAAGAAAGCAATGAATGATGATGATATTGAAACCCAAAATGATGATAAGTTAGATAACAAATAGTTTTGCTTCTAGGTATGAATATTCAATTTGATGTAGCAATTGTAGGGGGCGGATTAGTTGGTTTAGCAACTGCTTGCGCACTTAGCCAATACGCGCTAAAAATAGCGATTATAGATACTAAAATTCACCAGCACCAATCTTTCTCACAGAATGAAATAGGCATTAGAGCCTCAGCTATTAATGGCGCAAGTCAACATTACTTTTCGCAAATAGGTATATGGAATGATTTGTGTGCAAGTAAACGTGTACAAGAGTTTACTGAAATAGGTGTATGGGAAAAAAATGGCCAAGCTCATTTATCTGCTCATGCCAAAGATTATGGGTATTCTAATCTTGGCTATATAATCGAAAATAATATTATCTCTCATCACCTTTACCAATATGCTTTAAATTGTAGCAATATTAATATTTATAATTGCGAGGCAATTGATTGTGCATTTAATGATGATTTTGCTTTTTTGACACTTGCTAATAAAGCTATCTTACAAACTAAATTACTAATTGGTGCAGATGGCGCTCATTCTTGGGTACGTCGATGCAAAAATATTCCTGTTTTTGAACGTGATTATCTGCATCATGCTGTTATTACAACGGTTGAAACCGAGTACCCTCACCAATCTTGTGCAAGGCAGATTTTTTATCCAAATGGTATTGTGGCTTTTCTGCCCCTGTGGCAGGCCAACAAAAGTTGTTTGGTTTGGTCAACAAAACCAGATAATGCGACTAGTTTAGCTTCTCTATCTGAATCAGAGTTTTCTGATAAGTTATTTCGGTTAACTGGCGATAAAGTCGGTCAATGTCAGTTAATTAACCCTCGTATGGTATTTCCATTAAAAGCCCGCATTGCAAAACAATTTATTCAACATCGGCTTGTCTTAATTGGTGATGCGGCTCATACCATTCATCCTTTAGCTGGGCAAGGTGTAAATTTAGGGTTTCAAGATTCTGCATTATTAGTCTCAACAATTAAAACATTAATCGATGAACAAAAAGATATTGGTTTAGTTTGCAATTTAAAACCATTTCAGTTTACTCGCCGTAAAGATACTTTAGTGATGTTAGCAGCAATGCAAACAATTCAAGATATGTTTAATGGTGATAACTTGCTTAAAAAGATGATAAGAACAGTAGGAATGAATACTATTGATTGTTGTTCTCCAATAAAAAAACAAATTATCAAATATGCTATGCGTATTTAATCGCTATCTTTTAATAATTCTTGTGGTTTTGCTACAAGAATTAATCATATTATTTTAAAACAGCTTGATAACATCTTAATATAAAATAGGATATAGGAACAGATGAAATCTAATAAGACGCACATTATGCAGATGTTAACTAAATATAATCCAATCTACATCACCAGCGATTAGCTCATACTTGAGCTAAATAAACTATTGTACATTAAGCGATGATAATTAGTTACGATATTGTTGTTCAAATATAGTCATTTTTATATCCTTATCTAAAATTACGATTTGCTTTTATGTATATCTTGTTTTTTATTTAATGCTTAGATTTTTCAATAATTTTTCTAACTGTCATTTCATCAAATATTTTTGGTAAATAGCCACACAGGCCTCCGTTCTGGAAAGCAAATTAGCCATGTTTTTTATTATTCGCAACATCGATGTTATGTAACAAGTCATTTTTATGATTAACCGCTATAGACTTCTGGATATCTTTTACAAAGTATTAAACATAACACCCATTGAATATAAAACACTAAAATAAGCCACATGATTTTTATATGAATTAAGTATTAACCCTCGGGAGGTAACACAGATAATAAACCATTTACTTTTGTTAATAACTTTAAGATTTTTGATGAGTTTTAATATAAAAAAGCCAACTAGTAATGCCTAATATTGCCAAGGAAGTGCTTGCAATAATTATCGCTTTCCATCCGTAATGGCTAAACAAATAAGTCGATCCAGCAGAGCCTAGCATTCCACCAATAAAATAACATACCATATAACCCGTGTTCATTCGGCTACGTGCTTCTGGTCTGATTTGATAAATAGCATTCATATTAGAAACATGGGTAACTTGTACGGCAAAATCTAATAAAACCACACCTAGAATTAAAGCAGTAATTGAATATTGAGCGAATGAAAGTGGTAGCCAAGATAATAGTAATAAGCTTAATCCAATGGTTGTTGCAATATAACCTTTGCCTTTGTCTGACAGTTTTCCAACTATTGGCGATCCCATCGCGCCTGCAGCTCCCGCTAATCCAAATAAACCAATCATAAAATCAGAATAGTGATATGGTGTATTAGTTAACAAAAAGGCAAGTGGTGTCCATAATAATGAAAATAGTGAAAATGAGATAATAGCTAATAATGAACGAATTCTTAATATCGGTTCTTGTTTATATAATGAACCAATTGAGCATAAAAGCTGAAAATAATTAATATTAATGGTATTACTATATTTTGGTAGTGAAATCGAAAGTAGTAGTGTCACAATAATCATAACACCTGTTGCAATCCAATATACGCCATGCCAATCCGCAATTGAGGATATAGCGCCAGCAAAAGTTCTTCCCAATAAAATACCTAGTAACATACCGCTCATTAAAGTACCAACAACTTTACCCCGATGATCTGGCCTTGAGAGCGTTGCCGCAAAGGGTATTAAAACTTGAGCAACCGTTGAAAATAAGCCTGTCATTGCGGTACCGATGATAAGCATCCATATATTTTTAGATAATGCGCTTACCATAAGTCCACAAGTGGATAATATCATTAAAATAATAATTAATCGCTTACGCTCTACCTTATCACCAAGTGGTGTAATAAATAGCAAGCCTATGGCATAGCTAAATTGTGCAGCCATAATGATTGCTCCAGCATGTTCTACTTTTATATGCAGATTATTTGTAATTGAATGTAATAGCGGTTGAGCGTAATAATTGCTAGCAATTGTAATACCAATAGCAAATGCCATTAAAAAGACTAAGTAGCCAGATAAGCCTTGATGTTGTTTGTTTTGCATAATTAAATAGAATTAAAAATAATCAGTAATTATATCCTAAAAATAGCATGAGTATTGATAAACAAACGTTAACAAGACGTTTGTTTTAATAAGTTATAAACAGGTGTTGCAAGCCCTATTTTTGCATTGTCGGATTTTAGGTTATACCAATAACCGCAAGGTTGTTCCCAACATTTTGTATGTTTAGTAATTACACAATAAATTGGAACAATATCTAAGTGAAAGTGGCTAAATGTATGGCGAAATGCAATAAGTTGCTTGGGTTTTGTGGTTTCAATACCTTGTTTTTTTAACCAGTCAGTTAATGCTTGCTGGCTTGCAAACTGAGGCAAGCAGTATAATCCGCCCCATATGCCAGACGGAGGTCTTTTTTCAAGCCAAATCGTATTATTATATTCCAGCATTAAAAAATAGGCTGTCTTTGCAGGAATGGTGCTTTTAGTTTTTTTGGTTGGGTATTGTTGCCAACTTTCTGTCTTATAAGCTAAGCAATTACCATGCAAAGGACATAAAGTACACTTAGGTTTACTGCGAGTACAAACCGTTGCACCTATATCCATCATGGCTTGATTAAACTTTGCAACATCTTGCTTAGGTGTCACTCGCTCGCTTAATTCCCAGAGCTTATTTTCAATCTTTTTAATACCTGGCCAGCCTTCAACAGCAAAATATCGAGTGAGCACACGTTTTACATTACCATCTAAAATGGGGTAATGCTGGTTTTGCGAAAGAGATAAAATAGCGCCAGCAGTTGAACGCCCCACACCTGACAGCGCCACCACATCATCAAATTGTGTTGGAAATGAGCCATTAAATTTTTCCGCAATTGTTTGTGCTGCCTTATGTAAATTGCGCGCTCTTGCATAGTAACCAAGCCCAGTCCAAAGATGTAATACATCATCAAGTGGTGCTTGTGCTAGGTCTGTTATCTTAGGAAATTGCTTAATAAATCGGTTAAAGTAAGGAATCACCGTTGCAACTTGTGTTTGTTGCAACATCACTTCTGATAACCAAACATGATAGGCGCTTTTTTCGAGTTGCCATGGTAATGATTTTCTACCATACTTCTCATACCAGTTAAGCACCGCTTGTGAAAAGTGTTGCATTGTCATAATGATTACATTATAGAAACAATAGAATCACTTGGATAGCATCCGAGCACTTTGGTATATAGTGTCATTGAAGCTAGCTCTTTAAGCGCTGTTTGCATTTCATAAGAATGAATGTTGCCATGTAAATCAATATAAAACATTTCTTCCCATGGTGTACCATGAATTGGACGAGATTCAAGCTTAGTCATGATGATATTATGATTGCGTAATACTAATAACGCATCAACTAAAGCACCAGCTTGTTGGCCTGTTTTCATTAAAATAGTGGTTTTAGCAGGAATTTGATCTGAAACAGCAATTGGTTGTCTTGCAAGCACGATAAAACGCGTTATGTTCTCTTTTTGATTAGCAAAGTTATGTTCAAGAACTTGTAATCCATATAATTCGCCACCATCCTTATTCCCCATTGCGGCAACATTCGGCTTATTCAATTTAGCAACGGTTTCCATTGCTGATGAAGTACTATCACAATATACAATCTTCCAATGAGGGTGACTTTCTAAGAAATTACTACATTGCTGGAAGGGTTGTGGGTGGCTATAAATAGTGTCGATTTGCTCTAATTGCGAATTCGGCATGGCAAGCACACAATGATCAATAGGTAATGAAAGTTCGCCAATAATATGCAAGTTGGTTTTTTGTAATAAGTCATAAACTTCGTTAATTGAACCAGAGCTAGAATTTTCTATCGGCAAAATTCCATAGTCGACTTCGCCCTTTTCAACCTTCTCAAATACATCTTTGAATGAAGTGCAACTAGATTCGATCATCTGATCTAAGTGAGCACTTGCATAACGGCGTGTTGCTGAATGTGAATAAGACCCCTTAGGTCCTAAAAAAGCAACTTTGGCTGTGGCGATAATATCGTCATTCAGTTTTTCTTGTAAAATTTTTTGTTGTAATAGGACTGAGTCTTCAATAATTAATTGATATAAACGTTTAATAAACACATCATCAAGATGATAGTTTTTCCCTTGATTAATTAATGAAATAATAAGTGAACGCTCACGCTCTATATCGCGAACAGGAATATTTGCTCCAATTTTTGTGTGAATAACTTGTGTTGAAAGATTACGCCGTTTAGCAATAAGCTCTAACAACATCTTATCAAGTTCATTAATTTTATCGCGTAAAGGTAACAAAGGATTTGTAGTCATTTTTATAATGATATTAAAAAAAAGATAGGTTGTATTATAACAAGCAAAAAAATAAAGGCACTATCGAAGTGCCTTTTTATTGCATCGAAAAAATAAATCAAATTTCTTCTAATACAGTATCTTTTATACTGCTTGTCGCTCGGCGTGCTTCACCTCTATGTTGCAGTTTATTAAGCTGTTTTTCAAGCTTTTCAATAAGGTCATTAATCGCTGCATACATATCAATATGTTTAGCTGAAGCCACTAATGGTGTGCCTTTTGTGATAATGGTTGCATCAACGACAAAGCCGTCTGGCTCTTTGCATAAAATAAAATGAGGATTTATTAATTGTGCTCGCCATTTGTCCAATTTAGTATATTTTTCTTCTAAATAACTACGCATAGCAGGAGTAATATCCATTTGTTTACTGGTAATATTTAACGCCATAATTAATCTCCTTGTTTTTTCAGACGATGGTTAATGCCGTTATTGATTTGAGCCATTTTCATGATTATACAGTGCCAAATTATATTTGGCTCGTCAATATAATCTTTATTATTAATCCTATTTTGTGATTGTTGTCTAAAAAATTCAATTTTACATTTTATGCTAATTTACTATTAATAGCAGTTAATCACATGTTTGTTTTTTTATTATTTTTATAATGGAAAACAATTTTATTAATATCTAATCGTATCAGTAATCACCTATATTCTGCACCTTAATGCCATTTTAGTATATACTTATTTTATGCATTTTTTAGTTATGATTGATTAATATTTTAATGAGGATGATGTGAATTATTTAGATAATGTAAAAATTGTTTTAGTCGAAACATCGCATACAGGCAACATGGGTTCTGTGGCAAGAGCAATGAAAACAATGGGATTAACTAGCCTTTGTTTAGTCAACCCAACCATCAAACCTGATTCTCAATCGATTTCGTTAGCGGCAGGAGCTAGTGATATTATTAAAAATGCACAACTCTTTGCGTCGCTTGAACAAGCAATTGCCGATTGTACTTTAGTGATTGGCACTAGCGCACGTTCTCGTAGTTTACAATGGCCTCATTTAACGCCGAAAGAGTGTAGTGATAAAATTATTCAAGAAACAACCAATACTCGTTCTAAAGTTGCTTTAGTGTTTGGGCGTGAGCGAGTTGGTTTAACCAATGAAGAATTGCAAAAGTGCCATTACCATGTTGGCATTCCTGCTAATCCTGATTATAGTTCTCTAAATTTAGCAATGTCAGTACAAGTTTTGTGCTACGAAATTCGCATGTCAATGCTAAATCTTGACGATCAGCGTTCTGAATTAAAAGGCAACGGCAATATAAACTCAGAGTTTCCGGTAGATGCTGATATAGAGCGTTTTTACCAGCATTTAGAACAAACTTTATTACAGACAGGTTTTATCAATGCCAATCATCCAGGGCAAATTATGGGACGTTTGCGTCGATTATTTACTCGAGCGCGTATTGAACAACAAGAGTTAAATATTTTACGCGGCATTTTAACGTCGATAGATAAAAAGTTGTGATAACTGATAAAAAACACCCACTAATATGTGGGTGTTTTTTAAGAACGGCTGATTGTAATAACAAAAAATTAACCGATTAATTTTTTTTGCGCCAAGTAGTACCATTTGCACCATCTTCAAGAACAATGTTCATCGCATTTAATTTGTCTCGGGCTTCATCTGCTTGCACCCAATTCTTGCTCGCTCTTGCATCGTTGCGTTGTTTAATTAATGCTTCAATTAATGCACTATCAGCATCCTCTTGATTGTCACCTTGTAAAAACTTTACAGGATCTTGTTCCAATAGCCCCAGCACTGATGATAAATAACGTAATTCAGCAGCTAATTCATTAGCGAGTAGCATATTATTATCTGCTTTAGCTTTATTGATTTCGCGAGCAAGGTCAAAAAGAGTTGAATAAGCTTCAGGTGTATTAAAATCATCATTCATTGCGTCACAAAATTGGCGGTAATAGTTACTATCAGGTGTTGTGCGCGAATGAGCAGGATCGGTGTCTCGTAATGCAGTATATAGCCGCTCTAGTGCTACTCTTGCTTGTTTTAGATTTTCTTCACTATAGTTTAATTGGCTTCGATAGTGACCAGATAGTAAAAAATAACGTACTGTTTCGGCATCATAATGCGCTAATACATCACGAATAGTGAAAAAGTTATTGAGTGATTTTGACATTTTTTCTTGGTCTATCATGACCATGCCTGAATGCATCCAATAATTGACGTATTGCCCATCGTGTGCGCAAGTTGATTGGGCAATTTCATTTTCATGATGTGGGAACATTAAATCAGAACCACCACCATGAATATCAAAGTAATTGCCTAATTGGTAACTGTTCATCGCAGAACATTCAATATGCCAACCAGGACGACCTTTTCCCCATGGAGAATCCCAACTTGGTTCGTTAGGTTTTGACATCTTCCATAATACAAAATCCATTGGATTACGTTTAACCTCCACCACATCAACTCGCGCTCCTGCTTGAAGCTGTTCTAAATTTTGGCGAGATAAAATACCATAATTTGGATCACTGTCTACCGAAAACATAACATCACCATTATCGGCAATATAAGCATGATTTTTTAAAATTAACTCTTCAACTAATTGAATGATTTGTGGCATGTGATACGTCGCACGAGGCTCAAAATCAGGGCGTTTTATATTAAGTGCATCAAAATCTGCATACATTTCTTGTAGCATTCGATTAGTAAGTTGATCACAGGTTTCGCCGTTTTCGAGCGCACGTTTAATAATCTTGTCATCAACATCAGTAATATTGCGCACATAAGTTAAATCATAACCTAAAAAACGTAAATATCGAGTGATCACATCAAATGCCACAAACGTGCGTCCATGACCAATATGACAAAGATCATAAATAGTGACGCCACAGACATAGAGCCCGACTTTATTTGGAGTAATTGGTTGAAAGGTTTCCTTTTCTCTAGTTAATGTGTTGAATATTTTTAACATTATAATCTACAAGTTAAATTTAATGGATTTTGTTAAATAATATAACAAAAATCGAGATATGGCGAAATTACTTATTATGAACTTTGTAAGGAAAAATAGACAAATTTAAAATAGTAAGCAATTTTTGCCCTTAAATAAATCATTAATTAGTTACACTGAGCATGTTCATTTATTGAAAAATACGCTAAAGGATTAATGAATCTATTTCCATAACCTGAAAAATATTATGGTAAATCGGTTTTTTATGTGATTAGAAGACTTATTTGAATCGTGTAAGCAAACATGCACATTTAAGTTATTCATCATTCATTTAATTCAAATATACTTTAAAAGATTTTATTTAATAAAAATGACAATTAAAATGAAGACTGATTAATGATAGCCTAAATTAGGTGATAAAAAATAATCCTTACGCGCATTATTTAGTTATTATTTCAAACAAAGGCTAAAATAGTTAATCTATAAAAGTGGAATTAAGAACGGCTGTTGTTTCTATTTAGAAACGTTAAATTTCTTTTCAAGTTATTCAGTATTAGAATAAGAGGGAGAAAGCGTCTAATAGTGTAAATTATAGGGTTATCTAAATTGGCGGTTTCCCGCCAATTTAGCATAAAAACAACTATTGTTTTAAATGGCGATAAATAAAAATAACCACAATCGCCCCAAGCACTGAAATTAACAAACTAGGGAAGTTAAATCCTGTCACACTACCCCAACCAAAGAAGGTGCTAATATATCCACCTACTAAGGCACCCGCAATGCCTAATAAAATCGTTTTTATCACCCCTACACTTCCTAAAGGCATAAAAAACTTCGCAATCCAGCCGGCAATTAATCCTAGAATTATCCAACTTATAATACCCATGATAATTTCCTTTTGTTATTGAACTTAGTTTTAGTTTACTCAGATTAAATAAAAAATCTAACAGGTGTTAATATTTAATGTAATAGCTTTAATCAATTAATTAAAAGTAAAAAACAATATTCAAAATAGATTAATAACTAATGTCAAGCAATTTAACAATAGATGATTAACCTAAAAAATTACCTATATATGAGTGCAGTAGATAAAATATTATTAATTCATTAATAATTTATCTTTATATAATTCGTTATAATTAAAATTTATGAATAAGTAAAAAGGAGATTAAATCTCCCTTTTAATATTACTGTTCAAAAATTGTTTTATGCAAAATTTTAATAATTGATTCTGCATCACTGCTTTTTGCCAAAAGGCAAAGATTATGGGTGCTTGCTCCATAACAGCAAAGTCTAATAATGAAATCATCTAGTACACCAAAAACTTCTTTGGCTATACCCTGTGTTGAAGTTAAATTATTTCCAATAATAGCAATTAAAGCCAAGTCTTCTTCAACTGTTACATGGCAAACGGTTGACAGTTCATCAAATAGTTCTTTCGTTAACAAACTGCTACCGTTGGTATTAGTACCAGTGGTATCAATAGTTAATGCGATACTGACTTCAGATGTTGTCACTAAATCAACCGAAATATTATGTTTAGCTAATATTGTAAACACATTTGCTAGAAAGCCTTGTGCATGAAGCATATTTAGGCTAGTTAGCGTCAGCAAAGTTTGTTTGCGACGTAACGCCAATGCTCTAAATACAGGTAATTTAGATGTAATGCTATTAGTGTTGTAAACAATAGTTCCTCCTTCTTGAGGTGCTTTACTTGAACCAACAAAAACAGGGATATTACTCCGCACAGCTGGGACTAGTGTTGCTGGGTGTAGTACCTTCGCGCCAAACGTTGCCATTTCGGTTGCTTCAGCAAAAGATATTTCATCAATGCGTTTAGCCGCTGGGGTAATGCGCGGATCGTTAGTATAAATTCCTGCAACATCAGTCCAAATGTCAATTTGAGTGGCATTCAATGCTTCACCTAATAACGCTGCTGTATAATCACTTCCTCCACGGCCTAAAGTGGTCGTTTTGCCAGAACTTTCACTACCGATAAACCCTTGCGTTACAATGACGCTACGATTGTTTAGTGATTTTAAATGGGCACAGCAAAGCTGTTTAATATCTTCAATTTTTGGGGTGGCTTTACCAAATTTATCATCGGTGCGCATAACTTTACGTACATCAAACCACATAGCATTTGTTTGCTTTTCTTTTAATATTTCGACAAACAGTTTTGATGACATAATTTCGCCATGACTTACAAGCTCATCTGTTAATGCCGGTGAAGTTGCTAAACTAGCTGCCTCAGACAAAGAAGCTATGTTAGCAATGATTTGGTCGATTTCGCTTCGTAGTTTAGGGTTTTCTGGCAATTGTTCTAAGATGCCGTATTGGATTGATTGAATTTTAGCAATATGTTGAGTGCGCACCTCAGCGTCACGTCCTTCAGCTAATGCAACTAGTAAATTTGTCACGCCAGCAGAAGCCGATAATACAACAACTTTTACGTTGGGATTAGCGATTACAATATTGGCACTATTTACCATTGCTGAATAATCGGCAACACTAGTACCGCCAAATTTAGCAATTACAAATGATGTTTCCATGAATTCCTCATATTAAAAATTTTTATTTTTAACAGAGTTAGAGCGGGAATGTCCTATTTACAATTAAAAAGCACAAACCGTGAAGCGCTCCACCTGTTAAGGTGACAACCCAAGGGATTCAGCCCTTGCAGTCGATTTGATTGCTTCTGGATTGGCAATCAAACCTCGGCATTACATCCCCTCAATCATTTATTCGTGGCTCCAGTTCCTAAAATGATTTACCTGAGTAATGCGCCTCTTCGTTTTTGCAACTTCTGTTACGAAATCAGCGTTGTATAGCATTAACGATTTTATTAATTGTGTCAATAGGTTAAACTTTAAAATTTATTCGACCTGAATATAACGAAATTAAAAGCGCTATAATTCTCGCTCAAATAGTTCAATAATGGTTTGGTACAATTTTTTTACAGTATATTCTTTGGTTGGTGTACTAAAAATTGTATCATCGCCAGCAATTGAGCCCAAAATCCCCTCTGATTTACCGATAGAATCTAGCAAACGAGCAATTAGTTGAGCAGCGCCTGGACTGGTTTTTATGACCACCATTGAACTATTGAAATCAATATCAAGGACTAAATTTTTTAATGGACTACTAGTTGTTGGTACACTTATTTCTGCAGGCAAACAATAGACCATTTCGGATTTTGCATTACGGGTTCTCACTGCGCCAAATTTGGTAAGCATGCGTGAGACTTTGGATTGATTGATATTATCAAAACCTTGTTCTTGCAACGCTTGGACGATTTCTACTTGCGAACTAAACTTCTCTTGGCGAAGCATCTCTTTAAATGTCTTAGTGAGATCGGTTGATTTCATAATGTTCCTTGTTTCTTTACTTGTTACTTTTTCTACTAATACATGCAGTTATAATACCGAGAATAAAACTGCGTACTATTCACGCTAGCTTACTCCACGATTTTTTAGATAGTATTAATAACCGTTATTTATATTGATAAATTATACATCTAACGCATAATTATCATATACATAATTATGCGTTAAATTTGCATAAAATTAAAGATTTGACTGAATTGCATCTTTAGGGCGAAAAGACTTGACTATATGATCATGGGTTTCGATATAAGGCCCGTCTAATAGTTGTATACAATAGGGGATACTAGCAAATATACCGTTAATAATGACATTGCCTTGATTATCTTTAACCCCCTCAAGCGTTTCTTTGATTGATTTTGGTCTGCCTGGTAGGTTTATGATTAAGCATTTTTTACGAATCACACCAACTTGCCTAGATAAAATCGCAGTTGGCACAAAATGTAAACTGATTTGCCGCATTTGCTCACCATAACCAGGCATCACCCGATCGGCGATCGCTAATGTTGCATCAGGCGTTACATCTCTCATGGCAGGGCCAGTTCCACCCGTAGTTAAAATTAAATGGCAATGTAAATTATCAACCAGCTCGCATAATGTTTGTTCGATGATAGTTTGCTCATCAGGAATAATATAATTTTCGGTAATAAAAGGCGTTTTTAGTGTTGTTTGCAACCATGATATTAATGATGGAATACCTTCATCTTGGTAAACACCTCTTGAAGCTCTGTCAGATATTGAAATTAAGCCAATTTTAAACATAACACTTATTCCTTAAGCAATAATTAGATATACAGACACAATTGAATTCACTGTGTTAGTGACCACATTCAATAATATGCGCCATAATATCGAAATGATAATTTATTTCTTTGGTATAAATAAAATTAAACCGTTCTTTACAATAAATTGATTATATTGTCGATTCATTTAACATGATATTATATCACTTAAATAGTAATTGATTCATTTAGGACATATTTATGCCATCAACTCCTGCACTTGAGTTAATCTCTCTGAAAAAAGTTTACAAAAATGGTATAGAAGCATTAAAAGGTATCGATTTAACTGTACAGGCGGGTGATTTTTATGCCTTATTAGGACCAAATGGTGCTGGTAAATCGACAACTATCGGTATTATCAGTTCATTAGTAACTAAAACATCGGGAAAAGTGAAAATTTTTGGTTACGACTTAGATAACGACATAGTAAACGCCAAAAGGCAATTAGGGCTTGTGCCACAAGAGTTTAACTTTAATCAATTTGAAGAAGTTCTACAAATAGTCACTAATCAAGGTGGTTATTATGGATTACCCCGAAAACTTGCATTAGAGCACGCTGAAAAATATTTACGAATTTTAGATTTATGGGATAAACGCCATAGCCGAGCCAATATGTTATCAGGCGGTATGAAAAGACGATTAATGATAGCAAGAGCGCTTGTGCATGAACCCAAATTGTTGATTCTTGATGAACCAACCGCAGGCGTTGATATTGAACTGCGTCGCTCTATGTGGGATTTTTTGCGCGTTATCAATCGTCAAGGTATCACAATTATTTTAACTACTCATTATTTAGAAGAAGCTGAAATGCTATGCCGTAATATTGGTATTATTCAACGAGGCCAATTGATAGCAAACTCGTCAATGCGCGATCTACTGGCAAAAAGCCAATCTGAAACAATTATTATTGATTACGTGCCAACCTCTAAACCGATTGAATTACATGGCTATAATTATTCTGATATTGAAATGGGCATGTTAGAAGTGAAAGTAGATAAACAATTTGGATTAAACCAATTATTTGAGCAACTCAATCAGCAAAATATTAAAGTGATCAGCGTACGAAATAAAGCGAATCGTTTAGAAGAGCTATTTGTTGATCTGTTACATAATGATACAAAACAAAAAGGTAGCATTGATGAATAATTTATATTGGATTGCCTTAAAAAGTATTTGGCGTAAAGAAGTGACACGATTTTTAAGAATTTGGGTTCAAACGCTAATTCCGCCGGTTATTACAATGTCTCTTTATTTTATCATCTTTGGTAATTTAATTGGCTCTCGTGTTGGTGACATGGGGGGATTTAGCTATATGGCATTTATTGTGCCGGGATTAATCATGATGTCAGTCATTACCAATTCTTATACCAATGTTTGTTCATCCTTTTTTAGCGCTAAATTTCAACATAACATTGAAGAGTTATTGGTAGCACCTGTACCAACGCATATTCTTATTTTGGGATATGTGGGAGGGGGTGTGATGCGAGGTATTTTAACTGGTATTTTAGTTACTATAGTGTCACTATTTTTTGTTCGTTATGAGGTGCATTCTTGGTTATTTGTTGTTTGCACATTACTATTAACTTCAATTTTGTTTTCATTAGCCGGTTTATTAAATGCAGTGTTTGCCAAAACTTTTGACGATATAAGCATTATTCCTACATTCGTATTAACACCATTAACATACCTTGGTGGCGTTTTTTATTCGATTACTATGTTGCCAACCTTTTGGCAATGGATATCCAAAGTTAACCCAATAGTTTATATGATTAACGGTTTTCGTTATGGATTTTTAGGAGTGACAGACGTATCGTTATCAATTACCTTCTCGATGCTAATTTTGTTTGTTACTGTGCTTTATGTAATTGCATGGAAGCTTATTGAAAGTGGTCGTGGACTAAGAAGCTAATAAGAGTTAGAAGGTTAGGTTTTGAGTAGTCGCCGATATTTTATCGGCGGAATCAATCATTATTGTGCATCAGCAACATTGTGCATCAGCAACGGCTTGTTTAGCCATCTCGGTAATTTTAGCAAAATCACCTTTTGCAATTGCATCAGTTGGAATAAACCAAGTACCGCCCACGCAAAGCACATTATCAAGAGCAAGATAATCACGGTAGTTTTTCGGATTTACTCCTCCTGTTGGGCAAAATTTCATATATCCGCAAGGACCAGCAAAAGCTTTTAATGCAGCAACGCCACCATTGACTTCAGCAGGGAAAAATTTTAATGCAGTGAGACCATATTCTTGTGCAGTTAACAACTCAGAAATAGTTGCAATACCAGGAATAACAGGTACTGAACCTTCAACCGCCGCTTTTAAAATAGCATCAGTAATACCTGGTGTTATCACAAATTGAACGCCAGCTTCGGTAACCTGTTTTAGTTGCGCAACACTTGTTACTGTTCCTGCACCAACCACCGCTTCAGGCACTTCTTGAATAATTTTCTTTATTGCATCAATTGCACAAGCAGTTCTTAATGTAACTTCAAGTACTTTTACTCCGCCAGCAATTAGCGCTTTAGCTAGTGGTACCGCATCTTCTAAACGCTCAATAACAATAACGGGAATAACAGGACCTAATGTTAAAATTTCTTCAGCACTTCTTTTCCAATTTTTCATTTATTTTTACCCATACCTTATTGATTCTTTTATATAGAAATAATCCCTAATAAATAGGGATTATTTTGTTACTCATAAATGCCTAATTTCTTTTCTAAATAATGAATGTTTGTGCCGCCTTTTTGGAAACCTTTATCATTCATAATATCAATATGAAGATCAATATTGGTTTTAATGCCATCAATAACCAGTTCAGCTAATGCATTTTTCATACGGGCAATAGCAACTTCACGGGTTTCACCATAAGCAATTAATTTACCAATCATTGAATCATAATAAGGAGGAACAGTATAACCAGCATAAATATGCGATTCCCAACGAATACCAAAACCGCCAGGAGCATGAAAACGGGTAATTTTCCCTGGTGAAGGCATAAACGTTTTTGGATCCTCGGCATTAATTCGGCATTCAATTGCGTGGCCTTTAATTTCAATATCACTTTGTTTAATTGATAGAGGCTTGCCTGCGGCGATTGAAATTTGCTCCCTAATTAAGTCAACACCAGTTACCATTTCAGTAACAGGATGTTCTACTTGAATACGGGTGTTCATTTCAATGAAATAAAATTCACCATTCTCAAACAAGAATTCAAATGTGCCAGCACCACGGTAACCGATCTCAATACATGCATTAACGCAACGCTCACCAATAAATTGACGCATTTTAGGGGTAATACCAAGCGCAGGGGCTTCTTCCACAACCTTTTGATGGCGTCTTTGCATTGAGCAATCACGCTCACCTAAATAAACGGCATGACCTTGTCCATCAGAAAGGACTTGGATTTCGATATGGCGTGGATTTTCTAAAAATTTTTCCATGTAAACCATATCATTATTAAACGCTGTTTTGGCTTCTAGCTTGGTCATATTAATTGATTGTTCAAGATCCTTCTCTTCACGAACAATACGCATACCACGACCACCGCCTCCACCAGAGGCTTTAATGATAACAGGATAGCCGATTTGTTTAGCGATTTGTTTATTGGTTTCAATATCACCACCTAACGGACCATCTGAACCAGGAACACAAGGTACACCAGCTTTTTTCATCGCATGAATTGCAGAGACTTTATCCCCCATTAGGCGAATAGTATCAGGTTTTGGACCAATAAAAATAAAGCCTGAACGTTCAACTTGTTCAGCAAAATCTGCATTCTCAGATAAAAAACCATATCCAGGATGGATAGCTGCTGCGCAAGTAACTTCTGCAGCTGAAATTAATGCAGGAACATTAAGATAGCTTTTTACTGAAGCAGCTGAACCAATACAGACTGTTTCATCTGCTAGTAATACATGTTTTAAATCTTTATCTGCCGTCGAATGAACAGCGACAGTTTTAATTCCAAGTTCTTTACATGCTCGTAATATACGTAGAGCTATTTCTCCACGGTTCGCAATAAGAATTTTATCAAGCATATTCAATCTCTTAATCGTATAGTCAATAATAAATTCAGATTATTCAATAATGAATAGTGGCTGATCAAATTCAACTGGTTGACCATTTTCAACCAAGATGGCTTTTATTGTACCAGCTTTTTCTGATTCAATCTGGTTCATCATTTTCATCGCTTCGACGATGCAAAGCACATCGCCAACATTTACTGTTTGACCAACTTCAACAAAAGCTTTTGATTCTGGACTTGGTGTACGATAAAAAGTTCCAACCATAGGGGATTTAATTGTTGTACCATCAGTTGCAACAGCATCTGTTACAACTTCGGCTTGAACTGTTGGAGCCACAACAACAGGAGCTGGTTGAGGAATTTGAATATTTTGTACTGGCGCCGAATAGTTTGTGGTAGGAGCAGAACGACTAATTCGAACCGACTCTTCACCTTCAGAAATTTCAAGTTCAGAAATACCTGACTCTTCAACTAATTCAATTAATTTTTTAATTTTGCGTATATCCATGAATTACACCGTGTTTATTTGATATAAGTAACAATTATTTTTTACTGCATCCTCGCCATTGACAAAAAGAGTCTTTCGCCAATAACAAGGTTGTAACTCAACATTAACGCGGAAGAATACACTGTAAAACAGAATTTGTCATTATATATCTCCTTTACAAACACATGTTATACTATTTTCTAGGTATTATTTTATAATTGCGATACAATAGCCAACGTTAGTTATTATTGGGGTTAGCTGTGGTTTAGAAGAATTAAATGACACTCTATTTAGCTTGGATAAAGCTGAAAATAGATATTGTTTGATCCCATGGTTTGCTTTTAAACACGAAAATATACTTAAACAAGATTCATTCTAGGAAGAGTTTTTATTATGTTCAAAAAAGTTCGCGGCTTGTTTTCAAATGATTTATCCATCGATTTAGGTACAGCAAACACACTTATTTATGTAAAAGGGCAAGGCATTGTATTAAACGAACCTTCAGTGGTAGCGATACGCCAAGATCATCGCACCGGCACACCGAAAAGCGTTGCCGCTGTTGGACAAGCTGCGAAACAGATGTTAGGGCGAACGCCTGGTAATATTGCAGCTATAAGACCAATGAAAGATGGTGTTATTGCCGATTTTTCAGTCACTGAAAAAATGTTGCAGTATTTTATTCGCCAAGTACATAGCCATAGTTTTTTAAGACCAAGCCCACGAGTCCTTGTTTGTGTTCCTGTCGGCGCGACACAAGTTGAGCGCCGTGCAATTCGTGAGTCAGCACTAGGTGCGGGGGCCCGTGAAGTATATTTAATTGAAGAGCCAATGGCTGCGGCTATTGGTGCAGATTTACCAGTCTCAGCACCAACAGGTTCAATGGTCGTTGATATTGGTGGTGGAACTACTGAAGTAGCAGTCATTTCATTAAATGGTGTGGTTTATTCGGCATCGGCACGCATCGGTGGCGACCGATTTGATGAGGCGATTATTAACTATGTTCGCCGTAATTATGGTGCATTAATTGGTGAAGCCACTGCCGAAAAAATCAAACATTTTATAGGTAGTGCCTACCCTGGTGATGAAGTACTTGAAATTGAAGTGCGTGGACGTAACCTTGCTGAAGGTGTACCGCGTAGCTTTACTTTAAACTCTAATGAAATTTTAGAAGCGTTGCAAGAACCACTAAGTGGTATTGTAAGTGCCGTTAAAGTTGCATTAGAACAGTGCCCTCCTGAGCTTGCATCTGACATTTCAGAACATGGTATGGTTTTAACCGGTGGAGGTGCTTTATTGCGTAACATTGATAAATTATTATCAGCAGAAACTGGTATTCATGTTGTTGTAGCAGAAGATCCACTAACATGTGTTGCAAGAGGGGGCGGCAGAGCGCTAGATATGGTAGACATGCATGGTGGAGATCTCTTTAGTGAAGAGTAATTGTTAATTATCATTCATATTAATGAAATAATTAGCCAGTAAACAACTCATATTTTTTACCGCCGACATTGTCGGCGGAACCATATCTTAACATAAGCAGATCTCAAGTATAAAACAGGTAAGTACTGAACAATGAAATTACTTTTTTCTAAACGTTCGCCTCTCAGTGTACAATTATTTACTTCTCTGGCGCTTGCATTGATCCTAATTGTATTAGATATCAATTATCGCCCATTTAAAGAGATTCGCTACTATTTAGATACCATTATTTCGCCCTTATATTATGTTTCAGATGCACCAAAGTCGTCGTTTGATTCGCTTTATGAAATGTCTAAAACGCGAGAAGCCTTAATAGATGAAAATGCAAAATTGCATGAAAACTTATTACAACAAAAGAATGATCTATTATTACTTAACCATTTAAAACATGAAAATGCAAGACTTCGTGAATTGCTAGGCTCTCCTTTAAGGCATGATGAACATAAGATGGCTGCGCAAGTATTACTTACAGATACCAATCCTTATGTTTATCAATTTGTTGTCAATAAAGGCAAACAAGATGGTGTTTATGTTGGGCAGCCTGTTGTAGATGAAAAAGGCATTATTGGACAAATTTATGAAACGGCTCAATCAACCAGCCGTGCAATTTTAGTGTGCGATTATCAACATGCAATACCTGTTCAGGTGCAAAGAAATGATATTGGTATGATCGCTGTGGGTAACGGATGTAATAATGATTTAATATTAGAATTTATGCCTAATAACGTGGACATAAAAGTAGGTGATGTTTTAGTTACTTCTGGGCTTGATGGACGATTCCCTGAAGGTTATCCTGTTGCGATAGTCAGCTCAGTAAAACTAGATCTTACAGATTCAACGCCTATTATTTCAGCAACACCAACAGCTGATTTAAAACGCTTACGTTATTTATTGTTATTAGGGGAAAATCAAGGAGTGAAACATGAGGGAACGTAATCGAATATTGATTATTTGGATAACGTTATTTATTGGCTTATGTTTGCAAATTATACCGTGGTCACCAGAATATAATATATTTAAACCACATTTGCTGCTCCTTATTTTTGCTTATTGGTTAATTGCACTTCCACATCGAGTTGGGATTGGAACCGCTTTTGTATTTGGAGCATTGATAGATCTATGCACAGGCTCGATTTTGGGAAGCCATGCTTTTATTTATTCATGTATTGCTTATTTACTTGTTTTTAAATTCCAATTGATACGCAATTTAGCTTTGTGGCAACAATCGTTTATTATTTTTGGGGTATCAGTATGTTATAATTTACTGGTATTTTTACTCCAAGTCAGTATCTATCATACTATAACGATATCACCATTAATTTTGCTATCAAGTTGTATTGATGGCTTATTATGGATTGTCATCTATCTATTTTTGCGGCTAATAAGACGAAACTTTGCTATCAATTAAAAAGGAATCTTATGTCTGTTGAATTATTAATGAATATAACACCGTCTGAAACTCGCGTCGCTTATATTGAAGATGGCGTACTACAAGAAATTCATGTTGATCGTGAATCTAGACGAGGTATTGTTGGCAACATCTATAAAGGTAAAGTAATCCGTATATTACCTGGAATGCAGGCGGCTTTTGTGGACATTGGGCTTGAAAAAGCGGCTTTTTTACATGCATCAGATATTATGCCTCATACTGAGTGTGTATCTGATACTGAACAAGAACAATTTCAAGTAAAAGATATCTCTGAACTTGTCCGCCAAGGGCAAGATTTAATGGTGCAAGTAGTTAAAGATCCTCTGGGCACTAAAGGCGCTAGGCTGACAACCGATATAACTTTACCATCACGTTATTTAGTATTAATGCCTGGGCCAAATTCTGCGCATGTGGCCACTTCACAACGCATAGAAAGCGAACAAGAGCGCGAAAGGCTAAAAAGTATTGTAGAGCAATATGTAACCAACGAAGGCGGATTTATTGTTAGAACCGCAGCAGAAGGCGCAAATGCATATGAATTAGAGCAAGATGCCAATTTTCTAAAACGACTTTGGGCTAAAATTCAACAGCGGATGGCACGCCCAGTAAGCAAAAATCTAATATATGGTGAATTGGCATTATCACAACGTGTGTTGCGTGATTTTGTTGGCGCGCCAATTGAACGGATTTTGGTGGATTCAAAGTTAACATATGATTTATTAATTGAATTCACACAAGAATTTATGCCCGAAGTGACCAGTAAATTATCGCATTATCGTGGTAATATTCCCATTTTCGATCTTTATGATACCGAAAACGAGATCCAAAGAGCATTAGATCGTAAAGTCAAATTGAAATCTGGCGGGTATTTGATTATTGATCAAACTGAAGCTATGACAACCATTGATATCAATACTGGCGCATTTGTAGGTCATCGAAATTTAGAAGAAACGATTTTTAATACCAATATTGAGGCAACAATTGCGATTGCTCGCCAATTGCGTTTACGTAATTTAGGTGGCATTATTATTATTGATTTTATTGATATGCAAGAAGATCTGCATCGTGAACGGGTGTTACAATCACTCCATGATTCTTTATCTAAAGATCGAGCAAGAACTACCGTTAATTTATTTTCGAGTTTAGGTTTGGTCGAAATGACACGCAAACGAACACGCGAAAGTATCGGGCATATTTTGTGCGAACAGTGCCCTGCTTGCAAAGGACGAGGCATGGTCAAATCAGTAGAAACTATTTGTAACGAAATTTTGCGTGAAATCGTTCGTGTGTATAAAGCGCATCACTCGGAGTATTTTTTAGTTTATGCTTCAGCTGCCGTAGCTAATGCGTTAACTAATGATGAATCACACGCTTTAGCTGAAGTTGAAATCTTTGTGGGTAAACGCGTCGAAGTGAAAGTTGAACCGCTTTATATTCAAGAACAATACGATGTTGTATTAATGTAATCAAAACTATTTTGTAAAAAAGAGTTTCAGAAAACGATACGTTAAGAATAAAAGTGATGAAAGCTAAAAAGCCATTATAATTGGATATCTATAATCAATTATAAACAAGCTCGCATCCACATTTAAAAATTAAGGAATTTATGATACTAAATCAAGTGAGTGAACGATTACTCAATCCAAATAATCTAAACCAACAAGATCTTTTACATCTGCTTGATATGCTTAGCGCAAGGCAAATTGATTTTGGTGATTTGTATTTCTTATCGGGTTACTATGAAAGTTGGTTACTTGAAGATGGTATTATAAAAAATGCCTCATTTCACCGTGATCAAGGAGTTGGCGTTAGGGCTATTATCGGTGAAAAAACGGGGTTTGCATATACAGATCAACTTTCGTTAGCACGTTTAGAACAAAGTGTATTAGCAGCAAATTCAATAACTAAATTACAAACACCTATAGTAGTAACTCCGTTTAAGTCTACGCAAACAGTGCCGATATACCCTTCAATCAACCCAATCAATTCGTTTTCTCAAGAACAGAAAATTGCATTGTTGCAAAAAGTTGACAAATTGGCACGCTCAATTGACCCAAGAGTTATCGAAGTATCATGCAGTTTAACAGGGAGCTACGAAGATATTTTAATCGCAACGACTGATGGTACATTACGTGCTGACATTCGGCCTTTGGCTCGATTATCTGTTTCTGTGCTAGTTGAACAATCAGGTAAACGCGAACGAGGAAGTAGCGGTGGTGGTGGGCGATTTGGTTATGAATATTTTTTAACCATTAACCCTAAAACGACAGAAAGCTATGTTGATAGCTACACTCAAGAAGCGGTACGCCTAGCACTTGTTGCTCTTTCAGCTAAAGCAGCGCCAGCAGGAACAATGCCCGTTGTTTTAGGTGCTGGTTGGCCTGGTGTATTGTTACATGAGGCGGTAGGGCATGGCTTGGAAGGTGACTTTAACCGCAAAAACACCTCGGTTTTTTCAGGAAAAATAGGTGAACAAGTTACCTCAGAATTGTGTACTATTGTTGATGATGGCACTATCGAAAATCGACGCGGGTCACTCTCTATTGATGATGAAGGAACGCCTAGCCAAAAAACAGTGCTTATTGAAAATGGCATTTTAAAGGGCTATATGTTCGATAAACTCAACGCAAAATTGATGAATACATACTCAACTGGTAATGGACGTCGTGAAGGGTATGCGTGTTTACCGATGCCAAGAATGACAAATACCTATATGTTAACTGGCAATTCTTCTTTTGACGATATTATTAGCAGTGTTGATTATGGACTATATGCCCCTAATTTTGCGGGAGGGCAGGTAGATATTACCTCTGGTAAGTTTGTCTTTTCAACCTCAGAAGCCTATTTGATTGAAAAAGGCAAAATAACAACACCAGTAAAAGGCGCAACACTAATTGGTTCAGGTATTGAAACGATGCAACAGGTGGCAATGGTTGGTAATGACCTTGAATTAGATTCTGGTGTTGGCGTTTGTGGTAAAGCAGGACAGAGCATTCCTGTTGGGGTCGGACAACCTACATTAAAAGTGAATAATTTAACCGTTGGTGGTACCATTAGCCAATAAAAACAATATGAGGATGGGATATTAAAATAAATGGAAACAATAATTACACTTTACCAAGCATTTGTTAACATGGATATAGCAACACTTTCAAATCCTAATGTGCTATGGACATTATATGGTATGTTATTTGTTATTATTCTTTTAGAAAATGGCGTATTACCCGCAGCTTTTTTACCTGGTGATAGTTTATTATTTCTAACTGGTGTGTTAATTAGTCAAAATGTATTCCATTTTGGTTTAATCAACCTTATTTTAATTTCTGGCGCAGCATTTGGAACGTGGTTAGGTTATGCACAAGGTTTGTGGCTTGGTAATACTAAGCTTGTACAAGGTTGGATGGCACATATTCCTGAAAAATACCATCATAAATCTGAAGTATTATTCCATAAGTACGGATTACAAGCTCTATTTATTGGACGGTTTATTGCTTTCGTACGTACATTGTTACCGATGATGGCAGGATTGTCAGGGCTACATAGTCGAAAATTCCATATTTATAATTGGATTAGTGCAACATTATGGATTACCTTAATTGTGACATTGGGATATCTATTTGGGTTATCACCTATTTTCAAAACTTATGAAAAACAAATTATGTCGCTATTAATGCTGATCCCAGTGTTTTTATTAGTAATCGGCTTGCTTTTTTCTATCTGGCTGGTATTAAAACGTTGGTTAGCCCAGAAAAATAAATTAAAAAATTCGACCAAAAAATAGTATTAATGAGCAAAGTTAAGAAATATTGAAATTAACCGATAAGCCGGGTTCTGTCGTGGACAATCATTCCTCTAGGCTAATACTCACGTATTAGCTCAAGCAGTCTACCCGGATTCAACGCGGGCCGCGCCAAAGAATCCCTATTTGACCTTGCTCCGAGTGGAGTTTACCATGCCACAACTGTTACCAATTGTGCGGTGTGCTCTTACCACACCCTTTCACCCTTACCTGATCTTATCAATAAGCCATCGGCGGTTTGCTCTCTGCTGCACTTGTCGTAAACTTTTGCTCTCGCAAAAGCCCCCCAGGCGTTACCTGGCACTCTGCCCTATGGAGCCCGGACTTTCCTCCCCTTTGTTTGTCTCCTTTAATAAAGGACTACAACAAAGCAGCGATTGTCTGGTTAATTTCGTTAACAAGTATAACGTAATGTAAAGTTTTGTCCAGTATTGCATGTTTTATAAGTTATTTATCAAGGTAAACATGGCCAATATTTTGGCAAGGATCAAGGGATATCGTAAATAATATCTCCATATATATTAAATCCATTTCTATTTTAACTCGCCGTTATTAATGATGTTAATATTATTATAGATTATAGTTGTTAGTCACTTCTAGAACGGCTAAAGCTTAAAGCTGTAGCAATCCCCAATGGCGCTACCTTGAGCACCAAACTGGCGTAAATTCTGATCGACAGCGTTCATCGATTGCCAATGATTTTCACACCAATCTGGCGCAAGCAGGGTTGGTTTTCTAGCATTAGCCGAAATGCGGTGATATAAAATATTTGCTGGTGTTTGACGAATAATATCGCCAGCAATATCGACATATTGTTCTAAAGACAAAACCTCAAGGCGACCTGCCCGCCACGATTTTGCCATAATGCTACCATCCACAATATGCAAAGGGTGTAACTTTAAGCCGTCAACACCACTATTTAACACTTGTTCTAGAGTTATTAAGTTATCTTGTTTGGTTTCTTTAGGTAACCCAATAATTAAGTGAGTGCACACTTTAATGCCAAGTTTACGTGCTTTTTGTACGGTTTGATGATAATCGTTAAAAGTATGCCTACGATTTATATCATGTAAGGTTTTATCGTGAGCAGTTTGTAAGCCCAACTCTAACCAAACTTCAAAACCTTGAGCTTGATAACTAGCAAGCAAATCAAGCGCTTCACTGGGTACACAATCTGGGCGAGTACCAACACAAAGCCCAACAATATCAGTACTATTTAGCGCTTGCTCGTACATATTTTTTAGTATGGCAACTTCGGCATAAGTGCTAGTATAAGCTTGAAAATAAGCAAGATAGCGCTTGGATTTTTTCATTTGATGAGCTTGTGATACCAATTGATCAGCAATTGATTTCACTTGAATAGATTCATCAATAATTGAAGCCACATTACAAAAAGTGCATCCACCCATGCCAATAGTGCCATCACGATTTGGACAACTAAACCCACCATGCAAGGTTAGTTTATAGATTTTTTCCCCATATCGGCGCTGAAGATCGGAACCAAAGGTATTAACGACTAGATGAAGTTGCATAATAGACCAGAAATAAAATTTTGCTTATTTTACGAAGTTAGTTGCTTTACTTCAAGCAACGTTATGTTTGAGGATGATAGTTTTAAAATAAAAAATCATATAAGTTTAATAACGTAATGATATTAACTAAATAATTCGACAATTAAAATACTTTTTTAATTTAGACTAAGGCGTAGCTTGAATGTTATTAATAGGGTTTGTTAAGAATTTTTTGTTGGTTAAACCAAAGGAAGTTATTGATTTTATTAAAAATAAAAAAATTCAATAAAATCAATGACTTTTCTGACCGATTTTTGCTCTTCTTTTATTAAAATCAGCTATTTTTGCACCTTGCTTATCAACAAGTATATAATACCCCTTTCAAACTTGAGGCAACCTGCATGCAACTAGCATTTTGTATCTATAAATATTTTCCTTTTGGTGGCTTGCAACGTGATTTTTTACAAATAGCTAGGGCTTGTCAAGCTCGTGGCCACCACGTTCGGATCTATGTAATGGCATGGCAAGGTGATAAGCCTGCTGGATTTGATATTATCTTGGTTCCGAAAAAAGGCTTATCTAACCATAATCGTAATCAATCTTATTACCATTGGGTAAAAGCCCATTTGCAAGCGAACCCCGTCGATTGTGTAGTTGGGTTTAATAAAATGCCTGACTTAGATGTCTATTTTGCGGGCGATACCTGTTATGCAGATAAAGTGGCCCATAAAGGCTTTTTATATAAGTTATCAAAACGCTGTAAACACTATTTAGCCTTTGAAGATGCGGTGTTTAATCAACATAGCCAAACTAAAGTGATGCTTTTAACTAAGCAGCAAATCGCTGACTTTGTTAAATATTATCATACTGATCTATCAAGGTTTTATCTGTTACCGCCTGGCATTGCTCAAGATCGCCAATATAATGCTGAGTCGATCGCTAAAGGCAAGCAATTTAGACAAACCAATCAAATTGATGAACACAGTTTTGTGATTGTGCAAATTGGCTCGGATTTTAAACGCAAAGGCGTTGATCGTTCACTAACCGCCATTGCGACTTTACCCTATGAATTAAAGCAAAAAGTTACTTTTTTAGTGGTAGGACAAGACAAACCAGAAGCCTATCAAAAACAAGCAAAACAACTGGGGATTGATCAGCAAGTCCGTTTTTTAGCGGGCCGTGATGACATTGCCGATATTTTATTTTCAGCTAATTTACTATTGCATCCAGCAAGGCAAGAAGCTGCAGGTATGGTTTTAGTCGAAGGATTAGCTGCTGGTGTCCCCGTTATTGTATCGGGTGTTTCGGGATATGCTTATCACATACACGATGCCAAGGCTGGTGTGGTTCTTGCTGAGCCTTTTGTACAATCGGATCTCAATCAGACCGTTAAAAATGCTATCACTAATCACGATCAATTATTAACATGGCATCATAATGCGATTAACTACGGGAAAACGGCTGATCTATACGATTTAGCCACTCGCGCCACCGATATTATTTTAGGTTGTAACGATGATGAATGAAATAAAACTCAAATCGCCTTTTCAGCAATTATGGACAGGTAAAGATCCCTTTGCAGAAATCGAGTTAATCTCGGGTAAAGTATATCGTGCTGTTAAGCAACGTAAAACGCTAAATTTTGAGCTTGAGGGTGAATCTTATTTTATTAAAATTCATCGGGGTACAACGGCTAAAGAGATTATTAAAAACCTCATATCGTTACGTCTACCCGTGTTAGATGCCAAGCAAGAATGGGATGCCATTCATCGTTTAGCGCAAGCTGGCGTTAATACTATGGATGGGCGAGCATTTGGCCGTAAAGGTTTAAATCCACTAACACGCCATTCGTTTATTATTACCAAAGATCTTAATCCAACAATTAGTTTAGAAGATTTTACCAAGCCATGGCTCACTCAGCCACCTAGCTATCATTTAAAGCGTTCTTTAATTATTTATTTAGCGAAAATGGTGGCAAAAATGCACGCTGCGGGGGTTAATCATCGTGATTGTTATTTGTGTCATTTTTTGTTGGATTTACCCTTATTTGAAAATAAACAACAAATTAAATTATCGGTTATTGATTTGCACCGAGCACAAACTCGCAATAAAGTACCAACCCGTTGGCGAGATAAAGATCTTATTGGGCTGTATTTTTCGTCGACTAAAATTGGCTTGACTAACCGCGATATTTTTTTATTTTTAAAAGTTTATTTTGATAAATCGTTAAAAACCATTTTGCAAGAACAACAACCACTAATTAACAGTGCACACAAAAAATCGGAGCGAATTCGTAAGCGAACCGAAAAATACCATCTTTAAATAAGGATTGCTATGTTTATTGAACAAATTGATATTTGTGGGTTTAAAGGTATCAGCCAGCTATCGTTAAAATTCAATGCAAGTTCTAGCGTGCTAATAGGCGAAAACCGTTGGGGGCGATCAAGTTTAATTAGCGCTTTACAACTGTTATCACTCAATAATAAGTTTTATCAATTTGTTGATTCTGATTTTTATCATGACCAACACGACGGTAATGTCGATAATATCACCATTACCGTCACTTATTGCCAATCGCATTTAAATGAGTTAAACCATAAAGATTATCAGCCATTACGCGCTGTTTCCTATCTATCAACACAAGATAACCTGCATCGCATTGCTTATCAAATTTCGGCTAATAAACAAAACAATCAAATTATCACACAACATAAATTGCTCAATTTACAAGGCAAACCATGTAATATTGAAAATGAAAGATCGTTAATTGCACTTTTAATCAGCCTAAATCCAGTTATGGCGCTTAAAAATGCTATGGATCAAGCCCAATTACCTATTACTAATCAGCCACAATCTGAAAAAAACATTGAGCAACTTTCCTGCCAATTAAAAGCACATTGCGCCAAATTAACGCAAGATGAATTAGCTCGGGGTCTGCAAGCTGCACGCTCATTATTAGAATATTACTTTGCCGATCAAACGCACCGCTATCATTATAAGCAATCCCCCCTAAAAAGCTCGCCAAGCGCAGAGGATTGGAACGTTTTAGAACAAATTAATGATATATTAGACAGTTTTGATAATGATTATTTACGGACGGTATTTTTAGGCATTTTTGGATCGATTATTGATGCTAAAGGCGATTATTCACTTTTACAAAGTTCAATGCCGATTTTAATTTTACAAGAGCCTGAAAGTTCGCTACACCCCATCATTTTATCTGTCGCATTTCGGTTACTAAAAAACTTCCCTACACAAAAAATTATTACCTCAAACTCAAGTGATTTAGCCTCATTATTTCCATTAGAAAGTCTTTACCGATTAATTCGCTTGCCTGATAAAATTGTCGCAAAACACATTACTGCTACATCATTAAGTATGAGTGATAGTCGCCGTATTGTATTTCATATTCTTTATCGACGCTCTAGTGCATTATTTGCTCGTTGTTGGCTATTAGTTGAAGGTGAAACCGAAGTTTGGTTATTACGTGAATTAGCAAAGCAAAGTGGTTATCATCTGAGTTCAGAAGGAGTTCAGCTTATTGAGTTTGCTCAGTGTGGTTTAAAACCACTTATAAAATATGCCGATAAAATGGGCATTCATTGGTATGTGATAACCGATGGAGATGTGGCTGGTAAAAAATATGAAGATGCCGTAAAATCGTTATGTGGTGAAGATAAAAATCCTAATGATTACTTAACGGTTTTACCTGCGCGAGACATTGAAAACTTTTTATTTAAACATGGTTTTAGTCATGTCTATAAACTTGCCGCTTACAACACAACACAGCATATCGATCTACCTATACATCAAATTATTCAAAAAGCCATCCATAAAAGCTCAAAGCCAGATCTTGCTATTGCTATTTGTGATGATGCAAAAGCACGGGGAATAACAGCCATCCCACGCTTGCTCACTGACACCTTTGCTAAAATCATTAAAGCATCCAAAAATGGGCTTTAAAATATCTGAAAAGCAATATCAAAAAAGTAAATCTATTCCGCCAACATGCACTGGCGGAATAAAATAAAAATTAAACCTATTTAGTGATTCGTTTATATTTAGCACGTTTAGGCTCTAATGCTTCAGCGCCGAGTGTACGTTTTTTCCATTCTTCGTATTCAGTAAAGTTACCTTCAAAGAATTCAACATGCCCTTCATCCTGATAATCCAAAATGTGAGTCGCAATGCGATCAAGGAACCAACGGTCATGTGAAATCACTAAAGCACAGCCAGGAAACTCTAATAATGCATTTTCCAGCGCGCGTAGCGTTTCGACATCTAAGTCATTGGTCGGTTCGTCAAGTAACAGAACATTACCGCCCACTTGCAATAATTTAGCTAAATGCACGCGTCCACGTTCACCACCAGAAAGCTCACCTACACGTTTTTGCTGATCAACACCTTTAAAGTTAAAACGACCAACATAAGCACGGCTTGGAATTTCAAAATTGCCGATACGCATAATATCTTGACCGTTAGATATTTCATCCCAAACGGTCTTTTTATCATCCATGCTGTCACGGAACTGATCGACAGAGGCAAGCTGTACAGTATCACCTAACGTGATAGTACCTGAATCGGGTTGTTCTTTACCGGATAACATTCTAAATAGCGTAGATTTACCTGCTCCATTTGGCCCGATAATACCAACTATCGCACCTTTTGGAATGCTAAATGAGAGGTTATCAATAAGCACGCGATCACCATATGATTTGGTTAAGTTATTGACTTCAATTACTTTGTCACCTAAACGTTGTCCAGGTGGAATAAAGAGTTCGTTTGTTTCGTTACGTTTTTGGTAATCGTTGCTGTTTAGTTCTTCAAAACGAGCTAAACGTGCTTTACTTTTTGCTTGACGCCCTTTTGGATTTTGCCGTACCCACTCAAGCTCTTTTTCAATCGATTTTCGGCGAGCCGATTCGGTTGAGGCTTCTTGTGCTAAACGCTGATCTTTCTGTTCAAGCCAAGATGAGTAGTTACCCTCCCATGGAATGCCCTCACCACGGTCAAGTTCTAAAATCCAACCTGCCACATTATCTAAAAAGTAACGGTCATGAGTAACGGCCACAACAGTACCTTCGTAATCATGTAAAAATCGCTCTAGCCATGCAACCGATTCAGCATCTAAATGGTTGGTTGGCTCGTCAATTAATAGCATATCAGGTTTTTCAAGTAACAACTGACAAATTGCCACTCGACGGCGTTCACCACCAGATAATGTTTCAATTTTGGCATCCCAAGCAGGTAAGCGTAATGCATCGGCTGCCCGCTCTAATTGATTATCAAGGTTATGGGCATCTTGCGCTTGGATAATTGCCTCAAGCTCCGCTTGCTCTTTGGCTAATTTATCAAAATCGGCATCAGGATCAGCATAAGCGGCGTATACCTCATCTAGTCGAGCAAGTGCTTTTTTAGCATCATTAACGGCTTGCTCAACCGCTTCGCGCACGGTTTGCTTAGGATCAAGCTTAGGCTCTTGCGGTAAATAGCCAATCTTAATATCAGGTTGTGGTCGTGCTTCGCCTTCAATTTCAGTATCAACACCCGCCATAATGCGTAATAATGTTGATTTACCTGCCCCATTTAAACCCAGCACCCCAATTTTAGCACCAGGGAAAAAACTTAAAGAAATATCTTTTAAAATATAGCGTTTAGGGGGAACAATCTTCCCTACTCGATTCATGGTATAAACATATTGCGCCATAAAATATCGTCCGTTTAATTGATTAAAAATAGCAAAAAGTATTTGCTATATGACTAATGGCGTATATTGTAACGATTCTTAGGATTGGGTCTAGGGTTATTTACAAGAATGCTCTAATTGCTTATATAATAATGTATCTTAAATACTGATAGAATTAAAAAATGGGAGATTATATTTGTTTAAGCCTAGTAAAACATTTTATTTTTAAATATATTATCAATAAATTGTTAATTAAGAATATATATTAGAAATAGTTTTATATCACATCCCAAAAAGCCGCAATATGTAATAATGTTAATAACACATTGCGGTTATTTTAATATAGGAAAACATCGAGTTGTTTACACTTCATCATTAAAACAATCCGCTAAAAACTCATAAGGCGTTAATTTTGCCTTTTTATATCTACTCATTACAGTATTTTCGCAAATTACTGTAAACAGTGCGAATAAGTTCTATAATTAACTTACTCGTAATCACCTCTGTAACTTCAAAAAGTTACAGAGTCAAACTATTTATGAACGGATAAAATAAATTTAACTAAGGCTTAACACAAGCCGCTCTGTATAGCCTATAAGTTGGTTCATTATAATATAAATCTCCATCCCCTAAATCGACCCGAAGCGGGTTTCCTTTATATGTATCAATTGTCCAATACCAATCTTGAGGATGCTCACTTTCCCAGTCGTCAAGACCTAAATAGTGATCAGAGTGATTAAACAAAGTTCCCCATTCATTCAACAATCCACCTATCCACTTACCATTACCGCCGCGATAGCTTAATTGTCGACGATAACCATTGATATTTCTTCCGGGAATACCTCCAGTCCAAATATCACCGGTATTTGCGTTGGTGAAATCCACTACACTTGGCATTCGGTACCCAATTCGGTTACAGTAATCTTTTGCGTCTTGCACAGATGCATTAATATGAGCACCTTGGGCTATATACCATCTTTCAATTTTAAAGCTATACAAGACTTTACTTTTGGCTCTATCTGAATAAAGCTTAAATGTAGAGGGGCTAAAATTTTTATTAGCACTACTGTTTACTGGCCCTTTTAGTACTATCTTTAAAGCTACATCTCGTGAGCCTTTTCCCCAACCTGGTGTTCGTGCAGATGATAAAGCTAAACTAACTCCACTCCCTGATTCAGGGAATACCCTAGCGCCATTAGCTGAGATAATCTCTTCGGGCGTTACGTTTGCTAATAATAAATAAAAATAAACATTATTTGTTCCTGTCGATGGGAAATTACGTTGTGGATTGTTTATATCTTGTGGAACAAATCCTTTTCCTTTTACCCAATCCGGACCATCTAAATCTTTATATTCAGTGTTATTACTGGAGTCGTTTGATAAATTAGGTTGAGCATAACAAACCGATGGTGCACTTGGTTTAAAATAATATGAATGAGAACTCTGTTTATAAATAGTTTTATTCGGAATACCATAACGTGTCGACAACGTTAAAGATTCTCCTGTAGTAATAAATAATCGATATGGTGCTTTACAAGCATCCAACTTGTACGATGGATTTTTTTTTACTTCTGCTGTTATATTTTGGTTTGCATCGTACCATTCTAGAGATA
>NZ_LZHO01000048.1:0-1506 GCF_001690895.1 Gilliamella sp. Nev5-1
TTATCAGACACCATTATATTCCCCATTTGCAGATCTCCATGAGAAATATTATTTTTTCCTAAAAATTCTGATAATTCTTTTATTTTTTTTGATAAATTATTCAATGCAGTCTTATTTTTATAATTTTTTTCTAAAAATTCCCCTAGAGTTTCGCCTTTTGCCCAAGCTATTTTAACTATCGGATAATGATTTCCATTAACACATATGCCATTATTTAAAAAATCAAAGTTAACAAAAAAAGAAGAGTTCAAGGATTTAAGTTTTTGAGAAATAGCTGTGTAACGTTGTAACAACCCTTTTGACTCTTTATGAAAACATCTAACAGCAAATTTAGTATGGACAGGCTACACTAATTAGTACCAGTTTAATAAGGTCATTGTTATGATAACCAAAAAAACAAAAGGAACCAACAATGACAAATCTTATTTCAAGAAGAGAAAAACGCAGTTTTAGTAATGAATTTAAAAAACAGAGGGTAATGTTATACCAAAATGGCAAAAAACGAGCGGATATTGTCACCGAATACGACCTGACTAAATCCGCATTAGATAAGTGGATTAAGCAATATCAAACCACTGGTGAGTTTACAGCTCAAGCTAATCGTCGTGCTCAAGAAAATGAGCTCATAGCCCTACGTAAAGAGAATAAGCGATTGTTAATGGAGAATGACATCCTAAAGCAAGCGGCGTTGATAATAGGACGAAAATCAAATTAATCACCGAGAATCAACATCGATATAGCTTACGTGCGTTATGTCGATGTTTACAAGTGTCAAGAAATAGCTTCTATTATCAACTACAATTAACCAGTAAAAAAACAGACAAAGAGCTTAGTAAAAAAGTGAAAGCGATATTTAACGATAACTATCAAGCCTATGGAACAAGGCGACTACAAGCAGAGCTTAGGGAGAAAAGCATACTATTATCCCGTCGCCGAATTGGTCGAATCATGCAAGAAAACGGATTAGTATCAAAATATACCTGTAAAAAATATCGTGCTAATACAGAACAAAGCAACGAATCAACAGTAAGTAATCAACTTAATCGTGAGTTTACCGTAGGCCAACAACGAAAAGTGTTAGTGACTGATTTAACTTATGTGAGAGTAAAACAACAATGGCATTACCTTTGTGTGATTATTGATGTAAGCAATCGAGAAATCGTGGGACGAAGTGCTGGAAAACATAAAAATGCTCAACTGGTTATGGATGCTATCAGCCAAATCCCTATTAACTTAAATTCAGTTGAGTTATTTCATTCAGATAGAGGAAAAGAATTTGATAATCATCTACTTGATGAATGTTTACAGGAATTTGGCATTGAGCGTTCATTAAGCCATAAGGGATGCCCTTATGATAATGCTGTTGCTGAAGCAACATTTAAAGCGGTGAAAACTGAATTTGTGTCAAACACGATTTTTGATTCACTTGAACAACTCAGGTTGCAATTTAATCACTATGTGGATTGGTTTAATTACAACAGGCTTCATTCGTCTTTAAATTACCAG
>NZ_LZHO01000049.1:0-1766 GCF_001690895.1 Gilliamella sp. Nev5-1
TTAGGACATTCAATGTCATCGATGACTTTAATCGTGAGGCATTAGGTATTGATATTGGTGTGAGTTTACCCGCAGGTAGAGTGACTCGTTATTTGGATAAATTGGCGGAGTATCATGGTTATCCGTTAAAAATACGCGTCGATAATGGACCAGAATTTACAGGAAAAACCTTTATAAACTGGGCTAAATCACATGATATAGCCATTGATTATATCCAGCCCGGTAGCCCTTATGAAAATGGTTATATTGAACGATTTAATCGTACCTATCGTACTGAAGTACTCGATTTATATCTTTTTAACAACTTAGCACAAGCAAGGAGAATAACCGAAGAATGGTTAACGATTTATAACACCGAAAGACCGCATGAGGCATTAAATAACATGACACCGCTCGAATATAAAACATTAAAACAGGCAGCTTAATTTTCTACGTGAGTTGTGTACTAAGTTTGGGGTATTTACATTCACACTTAACGAAATCTAACACTGATATAACTGGATACTGACTTTTATAGGTATTGATTTTAAAAGATGAAGGCGACGATAATTTGATATATTCAAGGTTAATTTGGTTATCAATAAAGTCTGATAATGTAGGTATTTTTTTAAATTGATCCACCAAACAAATTTTTATATAGTTAGTGACATATATAGTTAATTGTGGATAACTCATCAATAGATTGATAGTTTTAGAATTCTCTGGATTTTCAAAATCATCTACTTTGAATACTAGAGAATCTGAATCTGATTGTGATTTGTCCCAAATAGATGCGTCTAGAATTAATGATTGTAAACCTAACCATAATGTAATAAATGAGAAATTATCCAACTTATCATTAAATGGATTTTCAACTGCTCTTAAAGGATGTTGAAAGTTAATATGACCTAATTCTGAACTCCCCAATTTAGAAATTGAGCCAATATACATTCCGTCATAATCAATCAATTGAATAGCTTTTCCATTATCAGACACCATTATATTCCCCATTTGCAGATCTCCATGAGAAATATTATTTTTTCCTAAAAATTCTGATAATTCTTTTATTTTTTTTGATAAATTATTCAATGCAGCCTTATTTTTATAATTTTTTTCTAAAAATTCCCCTAGAGTTTCGCCTTGTGCCCAAGCCATTTTAACTATCGGATAATGATTTCCATTAACACATATGCCATTATTTAAAAAATCAAAGTTAACAAAAAAAGAAGAGTTCAAGGATTTAAGTTTTTGAGAAATAGCTGTGTAACGTTGTAACAACCCTTTTGACTCTTTATGAAAACATCTAACAGCAAATTTAGTACCTTTATTTTCAATAGTGTAGGTTAAAGCAAATCCACCACTTATAGCTAAAGGAACACCTAACCCTGATTTTTTAATATTTCCAAATTTTAAATCATTATCTGATATAAAATTTTGGTGAGATTGAAATACTTGATTATATTGCTCAAAAGTAGGATATGTCATAACCTTAACCAATTAATTTATTTTAAGAATGATTAATGTTGAGTCATCTATTTTCATTTTTTTATTTTTCCGTGCTTCCATTACCTTTGTATAAAAAAACTCATTTAAGTTACTCAAATTGTTTTGTAAATTGAGTATATTTGTTAGATTTGTAGAACTTTTTAATAAATTAAAAGAATTAATAAGCCAATCAGCTAAAGCATCCGTACACAAGAACAAATAGTAATCATTATATTTACTTAAATTTACATACTTAGTGTATTTATCAAAATCAAAAGTGTTAAAGTTTTTCTTAGTTGAAA
>NZ_LZHO01000050.1:0-4921 GCF_001690895.1 Gilliamella sp. Nev5-1
TGGATTTGGTCGACTCAATGAGGTGGACGATGGCAAATGGCCACTGGTATGGCAATACGACAAATGTGGACGCATCACGCAAGAGCACCAAGGCTTTAGTAGTCAATATTTTGATTATGACCAAGCAGGACGCTTATTTAGAATGCGCCTGCCTGATGGTAACATCTTAACCCACTATTACCGAGGTGATGAAGTCAGCCAAATCGACCTAAACGGCCAAACACTATCGACCCACCGCTGGCAGGAAGGCAATGAAATTGCCCGTAGCATGGGGCGATGTGGCGAACTCAATTGTCATCAGCAATTTGATAGCCGTGGTCGATTGCTTAAACAAAAAGTCAGGGTCAAAGACAGCCTAAATAAACCGATTGAACGTCATTACCAATATAATGTTGCCGGTGAGCTCACCCAAATGACCGACAACTACAAAGGGGTAAAAACCTTCACCCACGACTTAAAAAGCCGACTCAGTAGCGCTAGCCACCAACCTTATAACCAAGGACAATTACCGGATGAGCTGAGCTATAAAGGCTATCATGAGCACTTTTATTTCGACGGGGCCGATAACTTACTGGGCAGTGAAAAGCCACTTGATGAATTAAAACACGCATCATCTACTGCCAAAACCCATGGCACCCCCAAAGCACCCTGCCCCCACAGCAACAAGCTCAAGGCTAACCGCTTATTGATTCAAGGTGACCGCCATTATCAGTACGACCAATACGGCAATGTGATTCGAGAGTTACGCGGTAAACGGCAACATACTGAACACCAATTTAAATGGAATGGGCAACATCAGCTTATTGAATTTAAAAAAATCCGCCACTACTGGGACGAAAACGACAAAGACTTTCATCAAACGGTAGAAACCGTACACTGTTATGAATATGACGCCTTTGGTCGCCGAATCAGCAAAACCGACATGCAAACGGGCGATAAAACGCTGTTCTTCTGGCAAGGTGAAAACCTTATTACGGAATGCCACGCCGATGATGCGGACTTTAGTGTAGAGGTAATCCGCAATGAACACACCAAAGCCCAAGACTACCGCTGCATCAGTTACATTTACGAGCCGGGCAGCACCGGCTTTAGGCCGATGGCGCAGTTAGTCGGTCGTGGACGAGGTGGGCAAATCTACTACTACCTCAACGACCAGCTCGGCACCCCGCAAGAGCTCATAACCGCGAATGGTGACATTGTCTGGAGTGGTGTTTACAAATCCTATGGCAACCTTGCCATAGAATACCACACCGTACCACAAAACCTGCGCTTTCAAGGGCAGTATTTTGACGAGGAGTCAGGGTTACACTATAATCGCTACCGATACTACGACCCTCACACAGGTCGCTACATCAGCCAAGACCCTATCGGACTGGCTGGTGGTGAAAACGCTTACAGCTACGTTCCAGACCCACTGGCTTGGATTGACCCGTTGGGGCTTGAGAGGTGTCCAATATTTGCTGACACTAATTTTTTAGATGCTGCTGTAAAAGGTGATTCTGGAGCTTTGGATATTATACGTGAAGGTAAGACTTATCTAACGCCTAATCAATTACATGAATTTCTTAACGTTTCTGATAAAAATCAGCTAAATGCTAGGAAAAAATTTTTAGCTAAAGAAAATATAGAAATATTCAATGGAGAAAAAGCTCGTTTGGCATCAAATTCTTCAGAGTTTAAGAAAATTTTTGATTTAACAATAAAGTCAGGGCATAGCCGTGGAGATGCTGCATTAGTTGCATTTGCAAAAACAACAGGGTATCAAGTCATTACAAGCGAAAGGAGGTTAACTAACTTTTTTAATTTATCTATGCCTAAATTAGGAGTGCCTATAGCTAGACACAAAGTCAGGAGATAATAATTATGGCAAGTTATGATTTTTTAAATGCATTTTGTACATGTCCTAGATGTAAAACCGCAGGCGAATTTGAAATAGAAGCATTTTTCCCTTCAGGATGCTTATTTGAATATAGACTAGGAGATAAGTTAATTAACACAAAAAAAATAAAGTTAAAAGAAAATTTTATTGCCGAAGGATATACTGTATGTCCTTATTGTGGCAAAGATTTTTTTGTTAATATTCAAGTGAAAAATAAGAATATTTACGCAGTTAATATCAGTGATAAGAAAGGGTATATTGCATAATATGTATAGCATACTTCGAAAGAAGTATTACCATGTAAAGAAAAAGACTTTAAAAAATTAGGAGAAAATAATTACCCTCGGCATTAAGTTTATAGAGCGATATAAAATATTAATGATGCAATTTTTTAAATTATATTAAGTCATTGTCATTATACAAATCCGCGTTCTAAAACAACGCGTTTTTTCCTTTTTTATTTTATAATAGCGACCTCGATTGTACCTAGTCTTCAACAAATGTCCAATTGGGGAATAAAATGATATATACAAAAAACATATTAAATATTTATTGGGATAGTAATCTAGGTGAAGTAAATGGGCAAACATTTTATTTATACAGCAATGATATAAATTACTCTCTTCCTAAATTCCCATTTGAATTGTGGCCAAAATTAACTGAAGCAAAAAGTCATAAATTATTTGGCGAAAATTGGGTTGTCTGGCTATGGGATGTCAAATTCTCTGAAATACCAAATAATTGGAAAAAAATAACCGAAGACACACTTCGTTTCTTTTTTGAAAAGAATTCAATAATTAGTTGGTGTGGATTGGATGGTTATTTTATTGATCCTCCAGATTTGTTTGATCCTAAAGAAATGTCTAATGGAGTTTATGCTGTAGTTGATGCTAATGGAGTATTTATTTGCCATAGCGATTTAGATAGTAAATATGAAGCTCTCACTGATAATGAACTATTAATGCTGCATAATGTGATAAAAGATAACATATAAATTAGAAACAGATATTATTTTTGTTTATAGGTAGTAACAATGAGTGACATAAATCAATATAATCCTTTTCCATGGCGATTTAGAGGTGATAAAAAAGATGGCACATACTGTGAAATCAAACTTGATAACGAGCACACTCGATTTATTGCAATCAGAGTTATGGCTTATATGCATGATGATGTATATGAAAGGGAATGTCAATTCGTTGCACAAGGGATTATGACTTGGGAGGATATGTACCCTGCAACGAAAAAATTGGGATATCTGCCCGATAGGGATAAGGTATTTTGGTTATATAAGGTCTATGTGGATGATATTGAAAATGAGTTTTTAGTTGATGATGTAGAGCTTTTTGCCACAAAAGCAAAAAATTGTAAATCATTTGTATTTGATGATTTTTACAAATGCATGGCTTTTTTGAAAGAGCATTACCATGTTGAAGAAAAAGACTTTAAAAAATTAGGGGAAAATAATTACCCTCAGCATTAAGTTTATAGAGCGTGAACATACCAGCGATATAAAATATTAATGATGTAATTTTTTAAATTATATTAAGTCATTGTCATTATACAAATCCTTGTATTAAAACAGCAAGGATTGCTCTTTTTACTCTATAATTTTATTGCCTATTAAAAAATCAAATAAAATCAATACGTTTTCTGAACGATTATTATAAAAAACACAATAACTTTTTAGTCTACCCAAAGGCTGTTTTTGCTATATCAATATGACGCCTTTGATCGCCGAATCAGTAAAACCCAAGACTACCACTGCATCATCATTTAATATTAAAATTGGAAATAGAGAATTATGGATCGCTCCTAATGGCACTAAACCTATTTTAGAATCTTTAACTAGTAGTAATAAACACATAGGAACTTTTACTACATCAATAAATAGTCAAATTGCTTTAACAGAATTTGAATTAGCCTTAAAAACAGCGCTAAAACAAAATGGAATAGTAACAGACAAAATGATCCATGGCGGAAATTGGGAATTTATATTATCTGCACCAAGAAACATTGGAGAAAATATTGTTGTTAAACATGCTAGATATAACCCTAAATAGGAGGATCTAATGTTAAAATTTATTGATATTTACTCAAAAGTAAATAGTAATGTTGAAATTGATTATTATGTTCCTTTCACTATAGATATAAAAGAAAATGATTTTTTTAATGAAAATAGTTTATATTGGAGAACAGGTAATTTTGATACTTCATTATTAGAAATTGAGATTGGTGAAAAATCAGGGATTTTAAAAAGTATTACACTTACTTCAGTTAATCAAATCACTACTAATGATATAAATTTTAAAGCATTAAACACCATAATTGGAGCACCTATCCTTGATATTTCAAGGATAAAAAATAAAATTTATGATTATGTTTCTGAATATATTGTATCTTTGACTATTAATAATATTACAGTCAATATGTCTACTAAAACTGTGGCAAAAACTATTATTAAAACAGGAAGAATTACGCTAGGATTTGGATTTGAAAATGAACTGATGTTTATTACTATAAATAATTTATCTTCTAATGAATACAAAGATCTTAAAGATAGTTTTAGACTTTAATAAATTAAAATAGCTATAACCTAAAAATTATGTCGATGGCTCAAAAGAGATATGGGTACATGATAAACAATCCGCCCGTCAGGTTAAGCATATTTCACCGAGTGGTGCAACAATTGAACGTCACTATGGTCAAGAAGGAGAGCTTTTAGCCGAAACCGACCCCTTAGGCAATACCACCGAATATCGCTATGACGGTGAGCTCAATTGCATATCGGTCACCTATCCCGATGGTCAGCGTTTATGGCAACGCTTTAATCGTGGCTTATTAATGGAGCGTATACAGTACAGTGCCGATGCCAGTGAAAAAAGCAAAGAAAAATGGGAATATGATAGTGATGGACAACTGCTGTGCTATATCAACCCCATGCAAGAAGAGTTGCACTATCAGTGGACCGATAGCGGCCTATTAAGTGCTATCCGCTATGGCGATGAGACCAGCGAACACTATACCATCAACGCACTGGGG
>NZ_LZHO01000051.1:0-34318 GCF_001690895.1 Gilliamella sp. Nev5-1
CTCGCCTGATTGAGTGAATAAATCGGCTAGCGTTCGCATTAACAGTTTATCGCTTATAGGTTGCCATGCGTTATCTTGATAGTGATAGATTTCATCGGTAGTAAGATTAATCGCAAGGTTATTATCATAATATTGATTGAGCAGTTCGGCGCGTTGGCTTGATGCCATTTGCGATAGGTTCATGCTTGATAACTCGTTTTGCATGTTAAGTTTTGTCACGGTTGGTAACTCTGGTTTTATGAGGTTTTTATTAAAATGAGCCGAAGCGTTATCACTTCCAAATTGTTGTCTATAATCATCCCAATCACATTTATAATCTGTATCAGGTACTGAGTAATAACCATCTACCGCTTGAGACGCTTCTATTGCTTTAGCTAAGCCCGTATTCGGGCTTTGACCAATATCGTTATCACCTGCGATAATGATTTTAGTAGTAGGATTTAGTTCACGAATAGACTTAGCTACATGAATAAGATTGCCTGCGTCAATGGCAGATATAACAATAGACTGTTGGCGGAATTCCGCTATCGATATCCCTGTGGCTAAACCCTCACAGATAATAATTTCATTGTGTGCGAGCAAATTTGCGCACACCTCGGCAGGTCGGCTCAATATTGAGCGCACTAATATAAAAGCACTTTTCTTATTTGAGTTTTTCATTAAGTGCTTACTGCCGTCAGGCTCGATAAATTGACCACCTGCGTATTCATTATGAAGATTCAGCATAGGCACAAAAATGCGCCCGTTATCTAACAAGGGTAAATCAAAGGTTAACCCTTTCTTGGTCAGGTATTGAGATTGCCCTAATGTTGCTTTAGATAGCAAATACTCGACCCTTTTACATACGGGATTATCTGGTATGTTATCATTATGTAATTGTTCAGAATCTATTTTTCTAAATACGAGATTTTCCCGTATTTTGTTATTCTGATTAGAAAGATTTAAACACTCCACTACTTTACTCGATGCTTCTTTAGCGTCGCATTGACAATAGTTTTTGATAAGCTCTAAGCCGTCACCACTACCGCACTGGTTACAGATATAAGTACCTCTACCATTTTGGTTATCAAATCTAAATCTATCCTTACCTCCACAGACAGGGCAAGGGCAATGTTTGCCATTACCCACCTCAATACCTAATGATTGAAAGATATAATCCCATTTACCTACGGCTTGGGCTGTAATTTCATTGATTTTCATTACATCCCCCTTAATGAATTATCGCGTTAGATTCAGCTTTGATATCTTCGGCTAAATCAATAAATAACGTTGCAAGCATTTCTTGCCCGAATTGCGTTAGTGCCATAGGTTTATCGTCACTTTCGGCGTACATCTTTTTTAATAGTCCATAGGTACGATTTAACCCCTCACTTTCGCCAAAGTCTTCAATCAAGCATTCTTCAAGACTAACTTTTAACCCTAAAACAATTAAATCTTTATCAATATCAATCTTGATACCCTCATGAATAAACACCTTGGCACCGTTTTTATTAATCTGCTCAATTAAAAATAAACCTGCGATAATCGTCATGGTAGAATCAACGATACTATGATGAATTGCTGTTACTTCTTGCTGATTATCCATGATTTACCCCCTTAATTTGTGCCATGTATCGCCTAACTTCGGGCGGTAGTCGCTTGGTGACATCGGCGAGTAAATCAGAGATTTCATCCTTGCCAAAAGAAAGTAGCGCTACATATTTGCCATTTTTAAGCCTTAATGCGGTAATAGTGCCGTCATCGTTATGGACAAAATCAAACTCTTTCATTCTTTGCCTCCTTGCGCTCGGTTTCGCTTCTAAATAGCTTTTTAGAATCGTTAATTAAGTCTGATACAGCATCAAGGGCATAGGAGCGTAATTCTTCGTTAATTGGCGTGTTTGAATCACAATCAGCCATTAAAAGCGTGGTGATAGCGTTAGCTTGTCCTAGTCTTGTATTGATAGTATTAATTGCGTCCAATGAGATATTAGCCATTATTATTATCCTCTGTTAACCCGTACTCTTGTAACTCATCAAAAGCTTGCTCTACTAAATCAACGATAACCCATAGTAAATTACTCATGTCGGCTTGTTCGATAAAAGGCTCGTCATATCCTGCGCACTTATAGTTAGTGTTATCTAAGGCAATTTTAGCCATGCTCCGAACTTGAATAAGTTTTGTTTCGATGTTATTTAATATCTGAAAGTTATTATTGCCCATAGTGATAACCTCCAAAGCTTTTAGTGTCTTCAATAACTGGATATAAGCGAATTCTGGCAATAAAGATAAGGGATGATTTGCCTAGGCTCTTGCGTGCTTGGCGTTCGGTTGTTGCCGTTATTTGGACTACTTGAGCCATTGATAGGTCATAGAATTTAAATAGTTTGGTTTCACGATTACCCTTTTCTTGATGATTCGTTTTCAACATACTATTTACCTCCCTTATGGTTTTGTGTAGCATCAAGTAGGTTAATTTGATTTGAAGCGAAACAAGCGACATCCCTTAATTGTGCTAGTAAATAGCCAATATCGCGCATATCACTTTTAAGGTTCTGCTCCGAATAACTCTCATTCTCACTAGCCCAAAACATCAGGTTACCAATCGCACCTATTCCATATAGAATAGATTGCTGTAGTTCTTCAAAATGATTCTCAGCTTGTAGTAAATGGTGTGTTGGAATATCTGCTTGATAGAGATTTAAAACAGAAATTAAATTAGATAGGTCAGGTTGCCCATTTTTAGGGCGTAGGGTATCATTACTATTAGCCATAGCATTACTCCGTTTAATGTTTGTGGTTAGATCCCTTGATAGTGTTGCGAGCACATCAGGGGATTGTTTTTTTAACCTAATAAATTCATCAGGTGTGTGCTCACTATATTTTATAGTGTGGGCACACGTCAAGCCTTTTTTATTATTTAGTGATCGTGTATAGTGTCTGCACACTAATAAGCATCTTTTAGGTATAAAAATGGCTACAGGTAACAAAAATAATAAATCGGATAGAAAAGCAATCCGCTTCCCCCATGAATTAATAGAGCGAATAGACGAGCAATCCAAGAAAGAGAATACTAACTTTTCCGCTTGGGTTATTGCTACTTGTCGCGAAAAACTAGCTAAACTAGATAAGAAATAATCTTTTAACTTAATGCCGCTGATTGGTGGTATTTGTTTTCCCATTCTCCTTTTTATGGACTCAAGAAACCTACTTTTAAAATTCAACCCCATGTAATGATTAGTACGCATTAAAAAACGGTTTTCGCTGCGCACTGAGTGCGCATTTTTGCACTGGCTTCCATTAAAATAGTTTTTTGACTGGAAACTAGAATTATTGCTAATCAAGAAAAATGATTTAATCTTTTTGGTGGCGTTAATCCCGTCAAAATAGCAATTTAAGCGATTATTTAGAGATTGGGTAGCTAGGGTGTTAAATGAGCATGTAGTCATCATAATTAAGCCGCCTGTGCCATATGACGGATCAAATAAGCATGAGATAACTTTATTAGCTCAGCTTTTCTCTGATGATAGTCGTAACCAATATGGATTAATGTTATATTTGCGTTCTCAAGGTATGCGATATGGTTTAATTCAAATTCGTTTAGGTGGTCACGAATATTACCAGTAAGATTATTGGCTTTCTTGTATTTGCTTGATGTAGTACCTAATACGATGCGGTTAATCATATCGAATTCATTAGTAAATACGGTGTTATTTGCGCTTTTTCCCAGTGCTTTACGTTGCTCTGTTAAAGCGTCACACATAGGACGGCTATAATCTGCGACTTTTAAACGTGCTTTTAATCGATTAAGCGCTTTCTTCTGGATTGCTGGTGCGATTTCTTTAAGGTGTTCTTCACAACGTATAAAGTACTTTCTTATTGCTCGTCCTTTCTCGTTGTTTTCAATCATCGCCAATTCTTTAGCGGTTCCAATTGTTAATAAGTAATCTTTTTCTGGTCTACCTCGTTGGGTATTTTTCCCCAAAACTGGGGAATATTGTTTATTATTTGTGCTTTGATTCACCAATTCGGGGGAATAATCCAATAGCAAATAATCATCATTTGGACTCAATGCGTACTCATCAATACGAGATTTAATCCATGTAGAAAAATCACGCCCTACACCAAGAAAACGATGTAAATCTTTCGCGCTAACTGTTTGTTGTAATTTGCCGTTGAATTGTGCTTCCGTTACTGGTACTAAATGATTAAACTCTGTCATAAGTATTACTCCTAACTTGTCGAAAAATCCCTCTTTTAGCTAAATTTAGGCAAGGGGATACCGTCGGCTCAAAAATGAGCTTTGCTATAAAATCAATTAATTAAGCTGCTTTAATTGGGTAAAGTGCTAAAATTTGGCTGATATCTGAATCAGTTAATAAGCTATTTTCATAACTAAGAATCAGATTAACTACCTTTTGAGCATCTTCCCTATTGGCTAGGTAATAGCGATAATGTGAGCCTATTCCGTCGGTATTAGATTCATCCATGCGCTTTAATGTAATGCCTAACTTTCTTTCTAGTTCTGAACAATAATTCCTACCGCTAGAAAGCCTACAGGTGCGTAATATCTCATTTTCAGTAATGCCATTGTCACTACTACACGCAATTAATAGGTAAGCTCTCGGCTTTTTAGGTAGCTTTTTATAATTAGATTGGCTATGATTGGAGGTGTCTAATAAGTTCCAATCTAAGCCCTCGATTATTTCACGGTATAGAGGGTTTTGCTTTATCACCATTATGCTACCTCACGACGTTCTACTCTGCGAGATTCAAGCCAAGAGTAAATCTCATCAGCTCGATAGCCAACACGGCGTAAACCGATTCTAATTTTTTGCGGAAAAGTTTTATCTTTCTTCTCTAGCGTGTAAAGGCTAGTGTCAGATTTGAAATGTAGTAAGGTTTTTACTTCTTTTTTGGATAGGATTTGATTGGTCATTAGTTATATTCTCCTGTATCTAAAAGATGCTATAAGAATATAACTGTATAAACAAACATGCATTACATTAAATATTAAAATTTACCATTTAATAAAATGGGAAAAAACCTAATAAATTAGCTGATTAACTATCAATAACTAAGCATTGAATACCGCTATATATTAAAATGATATAATTCCCATTTTACTAAATTAGTTTCCATTTTATTCAGAATAATCACGCCATTCATCAGGAATAACTAACTCAAAATCATTACTACTTTTCTCTGTAGGTCTTCCTAATTTTATTTCATAAAGCCAGTTAGAAATAGTGTCTTTTGTGGGGGGATTTGCAGAGTTAAAATTATCAATAATTGTAAAGTGTATTTTCCTTGCTATATCAGCAACTTTGCTTTGAGGGTTTCTCTTTCTGGTTAAGTAAGCCGTATCAATGGCAAACTTCTTATAAAAATGGGGTGGCTTACCTATATTTAGTGATTTTTCCTTTATATTATTAATATCATTTTTACCTTGAACAAATTTATTATTTTTTAAATTATTAAAATCGTGATTATGAATATAAAACTCATCGCTAGAAACAAGAATCTCATCTAATAACAAGAAACTTGCTCGCAAACCTTTCGCGTAATTTTGAGGTAATGATTGTGCATCATAATATTTATAGTTTAATTTTAAACTTTTTACTTTAAAAAACTCTTGAGAGTTAATAGTTCTTATTTTTTGGCGGTTTAAATTATAATAATCAAATATCCAAAAACCCTCACCTTTCCCTATAAATCTTAATTTAAAATAATCTTCATCGCTTTCATTTCTTAGATATTTATCCATTAAGAATTTACCTCGATATAAAGGTGTATTATTTACAGGTAGTAACTTGAATAAATCCTGAAAATCAAAATCTGTAACGCTTTTGCGGTTATAATCTGGATACTTCCTGTTAATTTCATTTAGCAAATTAATATAATTATTTATAACTGGAGCATTTCTTCTACAGGAAATGCTTAATTCACCATAAAGAGAACTAGTATCAATATATAAGCTTATTAAGTCTCGACGTGCCCATTCGATAATATCATCAATAGAACAATCTAAGGCTAGTGAAACTTCTTTGATTTTTATAGCTTCAACATAAGGTAAAATTATGTTATTTTTTTTATCATCCATACGCCCCTCACGCCCCTAATAGATATTTGCGCCAGTTCGCTAGGGTTGCGAATTTTCGGGGATCAGCCTAGACGCAAATAATACAGTAATATACAGTTAGGTACATTATAGCACTGTGTTTTTATACATAAAATAGGAGGTATTACTTTTGGTTTTCTAAATAGGATAAAAGCTTATTCAAGCTTTCATTTAGTATGATATTTGTATTTTGCTTAGATATACCTAAATTAATACAATTTATTGAATATTTTTCTTTATTTTTTTCTATATCATTAGCCGCTATCTTTAACCCATTTATAATGCTATTACCATAAATCATCTTTGCATTTAATAAGGCAGATTGAGGTATATTTCCCCAACAATGGAGCATGAATAAAATATCAATGATATCTTTATATGGTGGTTGTGTGGCTCTGTCGGCGTTAGCTAAAAGCTTAGTGTAGAAACAGCTTTCTTTATCTAAATATGGTATAGGAAATAATTTATCTTGTTTTCCTGTTAACTGATATTTTTCAAAGCTAACAATTTCAAGTTTTATGGGTTTTGGATTTTCTTTAATAAATGCACGTACAGCATAACGGTCAAAAGATATCTCTCTAATATATTGAAATTCTCTTTTAACCAAGAGTCCTAAACTATCCGAGGTTACCGTATTTCTTACTGCTCTATAGGATTCAATAGTAGGGCACAATAAATCTATATCAATTGATTCCCTAAACTCATTTAATTCTAATGCTATTCGAGTTCCACCGCCAAAATAAATATTGTTATCAACTAAAAAATCGACATTAAAATTATTTAATAAATGCTCTATTATTTGGTGATGAGTTAACTTATATGGCATAAATTAGACGCACGTAGGTAGGAAATAACCATTTCCATACTCTTTAATAAGTTTATGGATTAATTTTTTTTCATTGGCAGCAAGCTTTACATCTTTAATAAAGCACCATCTTCTTTCATAAATTTTAAAAGCTTCGTCTTCTGGAATTGTTTTTCCTTGATAGTCCCACAAAATTTTATTTAACGCAGGATACCTATTTACTTGGATATTTTGCATTCATTATCTCGTTAAAATAAAAATCGCATTTAAATAAATTGACGGCAACCATTTAATAGATATACAGGATCTAATAACTCCCTGTGTTTAAAAGTATATAACTGAATATATATGAACACAACTTAATTATGTTAGAATTACAGAATTAAAATAACACTTGAAGATAAAGAAATGAGAGCATTTGCAAAAAACAGCAATAAATATTTAAGCCGTCGCGCTGCTTCAAAACATAAAGCACGTTTATCAGCAAAATAATAAGCCTTTATCGGGATTTTTAAATTCTCCCCCATAGAAGATACTACAATTATAGCTATCTTCATAATAAGGATAAGCTGCCTCCATTTTTTTATGGAAGCGAACTGTTGTAATTATTTCAGCATTATCTTCTATTTGTTGCTATTCGTTAAATATATTTTTAGTGCGTACCAATTCATCAGATTTCACATTCGTTAAACCAAAGATATATAACTATGGTTAGTACGTATCTATTAAGTACGCTCTTGGAATGCGCTAACTTGTTAACTGGCTTGTATGATGAAATTGGTATCCATTTATTAGGTGCCTTTTCGCTGGATACTTGCTTGGATACCTTTTTATAAGCACTAGTGATTATCTATTAGGTTATGGTGCTACTAGCTCAATACGCATTGGTTTGGGCTTGGTTGTAATGCTACTACCCATAGATTGATGATCTAATATCTGCTTTTCAGAATAACCATGATTAGCAAGCATCAATTTGGCAATACTCGCGTTAAATTCGCCTTTTAAGCCTTTATTAATTAATTCCACTTCTTGGCGCGCTTTGATCAGTTCTAATGCATCCTTAAATTCTTCGCTTGAACTTGCGTAATTATATAAACTTGACCTTGAACAGTTAGCATATAAAGCCAGCCCAGCCACATAGGGGATCACTTCGCCATTATTGATATAACCCTGCTTATGCAAATACTCTTGCCCTAGCTCTAACATTTCCTTTAATTTTGGTTTTCTTCCTGCCATATTGCTATCTAACTTACTAATAATAAGGCTATTATAACCTAATAAGGCAAATTATTAGATTGCTTTTTAACGTGTCCAAAATTAGCCCAGCCAATAGGAGGGGGTAGCAAATTTCTATAACTCTACACGTCTAAAACCGCCCAACCTCCTTTTTATTCAAAACCGCGAATTGAAATAATTTTTTTGACTGCTATTACTAAATGGGTAATTATAAATAGCTATAGTTGCGTAACTCAAACCAATGTAATAAACCTGCTGGCTTTTTAGAGATTGCAAATTTAATACCTGAATGGTGAAAATCACCATAGAACATTTAGTCTTTTCCTCCAATAATAGCCCTGGATCAACCTTAAAATCACTTTAACTTAACATTATGATTAATAATTATTTTATTTTAATAAAATAATAACGTTATATAAATATATTTATATTTCAATTGGTTAATTACAGGATCAGGATTATTTTAAGAATGTGTATAGTAGTGAACACTAGTGAATACTAGTGAACACCAAAAAATATATATAATAAGTATATAATATATTGATATATATGAATTAATATTAGGTTGGTGAATAGTAGTGAACACTTTATATTAAAAGTTTAAGATTATGGGGAGGTAAGCATAAAAACAACCTAATGATTGGCATAGGTAAAGGGTGACATTTGAAAAGCTCCCCTCAATTTTGAGGAGGGGTATTATTGAAGTAACTCAGATTTGAGTATAGTTTTATCCATGAGAAAGCGTAACTCAAATATGAGGTACGGTATGAATATGGTATGGGTAGCGCGATATGGTTAATGATTAACTAGCTTTAAATTGCGGTTACCTGATAGTGAGACATTTCCTTGGCGTGCTTGCTCGACAAAGTCGCCCCACCAATCAAGCATGATTCTTTTTTGACGCTCATACTCAGCTTTGTTATAAGCTCGCCTTACTGCGTTTTTATCCACATGAGATAATGCGCTTTCAATGACATCATAATTAAAACCTTGCTCATTTAAAGCGGTGCTTGCTAAAGCTCTTAAACCATGCGCAACTAACTTATCTTTGTATCCCATGCGTTTTATTGCCATGTTGGCAGTCTGGCTACTCATTGGCTTATTGTAGGGAGGTCTAGCGGTTGGGAAAACAAATTCGCTTTTATGATTAATAGATTTCATTATCTCAAGTATTTTTATTGCTTGCGGTGATAAAGGTATATTGTGTGGTCTATCCATTTTCATGCGTTCGGCAGGAATACTCCATAATTTTTTATCTAGATTAATTTCTTCCCACTTAGCCCCAACGGCTTCACTTGGTCGCGTTAATGTTAATAACTGCCATTCAATCACGCATCTGGTTTGTAATTCAATCTTTGCCATAGCTAAAGCTTGCATAAACTGCGGTAACTCAGTAGGGGGAATAGTTGGTTGATTTTTTACTTTCGGACTATTAAATACATCGGTGATTTTAGCTAGAGGGTTATTATCAATGATGCCCATATTGACAGCATAATACATAATTTCATTGATTCGCCTACATACTCTTTTTACTGTCTCGTATTTATTATTGTTATTTAATGGCTGTAATGCGTTAATAGCTTTGATAGCTGTTACTTGGTTTATTGGAATATCTTTTATATAAGGGAAAACATGATTTTCTAATGAACGCCAAGCTTTTTTGAGCGTTTGCTCTTCTAATCCTTGTTCTGTTTTGAATTTAAGCCATCTTTCAGCCATAGCGTAAAAGGTATTATTACAAGCTTCTTGCTTACGTTGTTCTTGTTCCGCTTTGTAATGTTGTGGATCTATCCCTTGTTTAATTAATTCGCGTGCTTCATCTCGTTGTTTTCGCGCTTGTTGTAGTGATGTTTCTGGGTATTTACCGAAAGATAATAATGTCTCTTTATGTGATATCGGTTTTTTATATTTAAATCGCCATAATTTAGCTCCTGTTGATTTAACTAATAGAAAAAGGCCACCACCATCAAAATACTTTTTATCTTTACTAGTGGCTTTTAACGCTTTTATTTGGGTGTCAGTTAAGGGGGTAGTTTTTACAGCCATTTTTTACCTTTGGGGGTACGCAATAATAGAGGTATTTAATTATACCCCAAAATATACCCCCATTATTTTTGGTTGTAAATGTATCTTACTGATACTTAATGGGCAATAAAATAGACTTTAAGGCTTGTTATTACTGGGTTTGATGTGCTTTGTAGGGTTTAAAAGAATGTTGCTGTTTATTGATTTGGTGCCGTGGGCGGGACTTGAACCCGCATGCTCTTAGAGCACTACCCCCTCAAGATAGCGTGTCTACCAATTTCACCACCACGGCGCCGTTTTTATTCAGGAATATCCGATGTTGAATTCTGTTGTGTTGGTTGAGCAACAGGAACGGTTGTTGGTTCCGTTTTGCTTTCGTTTTGTTGCGTTGTTGGTATACTATCTTCAAGGTTATCAAACTCGCCAGTTCTAGTTGCGTGCGGTTTGCTGCCCAAATTCGATAATAAAATGCTTATTATAAAAAACAAAATACCTAACAAAGTTGTAGCGCGAGTTAAAAAATTTCCACTACCAGAAGAACCAAACAAAGTTGCTGACGCACCCGAACCAAAAGAAGAACCCATATCAGCCCCTTTGCCTCGTTGAATCAAAACTAAAGCGATAATCGCTAAAGCGATAATCAAATAACTCACAATCAAAAATTCGTACATTTCAACCTGTCAATTTTATATGTTCTACAACAGAATCTATTGGTGAGAAATATTAGCGAAAGACAAGCCAACAAGCAAGTAAAATTTCAAGAATTGTTGGCTTGTTTTATAAAATGCCCTTTTTAATTAATAAAAAGTTACTAATTTTTAAACTAAAATCGATATTACCATTATTACAACCGAAACTATTTTTCAACTTGAATTGGCGCCATTATGCTTTGCATACAGCATGTAATAACTGTTCTTTTCCCCATACTTGAATTTGTCCTATCCAAGCATCAATAGCATATTTGTTAAAATATTCTGGATATTGTTCTGTCAGTGGAAATTCATCAGATGAAAAAAACCAGTAGTAATAGTGGGACCAAGTTGAATTTGGATAGTTAATATCATTTGCCATTCCCCATTCACTTAGTAATCCTTGATTAATTGCGCGTGTAAACAGATCCCATTTCAAAGGGTCTTCTAACCATGTTTCTGATGCATTAGGCGAATTAGACATTTCGGCTCTAGTTGGTATGTTTTTTTCACCTCCACAAGCGATTTTTGCTTGCTCATAAGTGTGAAGGACATCTCCTTGTGGTATAACCCAAGTTTTGGTTGGATTAAATGTGTAAGTTTTTACTATATTGGGATCAGGCTTAAATTTTGCTGATATAGTCACTGAGCCAGTAGGTTTACTATTAAGTACAACCATGCCATATTTATCTACAGTCACACTATTTACAGGGTTAGCATTAATAGAATAGTCCCAATCTGTTTGTGCTCCTGTCATAATTAATTGAAACTGCGCTCCCGGAAATCCTGTTGTTGGAAATTTTGGATTGGCAGAGGCATAAAATCCATTGATAGGATCAAACACGTTATGATCGTATCCTCCACCACAAAGATGATCTCTATATTCTGTGCCTGGCTTATTCCACCCTTTATCTCCTCGGTTGTAATCGACAATTGAGCTATCAATATCATTATAACCTATAAGCGCACAATCCGTTTTTCCATTTTTGGTAAAATGATAGGGGCTTCCCCAAGTTTGTTTATTATTAACTATCATTTGGTTGGGTTTAGCAAAACAGATCTCTGATGTGGTGTTGATTTGATAGACTTTGGTTAAATTAGATAATTGGCTATCTTTGGGATCGCCATATTCAGAATGGACTTGTACATCAGAGAGGGTAATAGCTAACTTAAGTGGCATTTGAAATCCACTACCACAACCAATGGCTTTATTATATTGTGATTTTGTAATTTCTTGCCCTGCATTATCAAACCATTTAAAGTTGATTGAACTAAAAGAAAAAGTACCTTGTTCTGATGTTTTCCCTTTATCGCCATCTTCATCGTAATAGTTTTGGGTTGGCGATAAGTTAAGTTCATCGATTGTCGGTATTTTGATAATAAAATCATTGAGAGTTAGGTTTTTATCAAAAAATGTAGGAATATTATTTAATTGTTCATTATAAAAGATATCTTTGACGGTAAACCCTAAGTTATTTTCAGAAAAATTTGAAATAAAAATTGGTGCATTCCCTTTAATCGAGTTTGCAGTTACTGCCGACAACGTAGCTGAAGCTGAGAATGAAAAAGGGCAAGAGATAAAGAAAAGTGTTGAAGCAACGATATTTTTGTTTAATTTATAACCTGTTTGCTGTTTGCTGTTTGCTGTTTGCCATTATAAACTCCTTTATTCAATTTGTCAATTTAACATATTGTTTTTGTTATTGTTTTTAAATGTTATAGTTAATAATATATAGCTAACCAGTAGTATAGTCTATTTCATCATTTAACTTGAACCACTTTTTTGTAAAGTTTTTTAAATATGGAATATTAGTCAGCTTGCTCTAATAGTGAGAGTATAATAATCAATTGTGCGTTCTTATCTAAAAAGCAGTATAATGTTGCCATTTTTATTATGGTAAGCTCTATTTATGAAATTTATTGTTAAACTTTTTCCTGAAATAACCATCAAAAGTGATTCTGTTCGTTTGCGTTTTATTAAAATACTCACCAGCAATATCCGTAATATTTTAAAACACCATATTGAAGATGTTGCCGTTATTCGTCATTGGGATTTTATTGAAGTTCGCCCAAAAATTGAAAATAGTGAAACCAAGATACTCGAATTATTAACACGGATCCCCGGTATTCATCATATTTTAGCCGTTGATGAAATCACTTTCGTTGATATGCATGATATTTTTGAAAAGGCAGTGGTTTATTATGCGCCATTAATTGAAGATAAAACATTTTGTGTACGTGTAAAACGTCGTGGCAAGCATGAATTTTCTTCAATTGATGTTGAACGTTATGTTGGTGGTGGGCTCAATCAATATGTTTCTTCGGCTAAGGTTAAATTAAATCATCCAGAAATTACGGTTAACCTTGAAATTGATAACGACAAATTACTACTTGTTAAAGGTCGGCATACTGGCATTGGTGGTTTTCCTACGGGTACACAAGAAGATGTCATTTCACTTATATCGGGTGGTTTTGATTCAGGCGTGTCAAGTTACATGTTAATGCGACGTGGAAGCCGTGTACATTATTGCTTCTTTAATCTTGGTGGGAAAAATCACGAGATTGGTGTTAAACAAATGGCTCATTATCTTTGGGAACGTTATGGTAGTTCGCATAAAGTGCGTTTTATTGCGATTAATTTTTCCGATGTTGTTGGTGAAATTCTTGAGAAGATCGATGATGGACAAATGGGCGTTGTTTTAAAACGGATGATGGTTCGTGCTGCATCAAAAATTGCACAGCGCTATAAAGTAGAAGCACTTGTTACTGGAGAGGCATTAGGGCAAGTGTCGAGCCAAACGCTGACCAATTTACGATTAATTGATAATGTTAGTGACACACTAATCTTACGACCTCTAATCACACATGATAAAGAAACAATTATCAATCTTGCGCGCCAAATTGGTACTGAGGATATAGCTAAAACCATGCCAGAATTTTGTGGTGTGATTTCTAAAAGCCCAACAGTTAAAGCAGTAAAAGAAAAAATTGAAGCGGAAGAGCTGAATTTTGATTTCACTATTTTAGATAAAGCCGTTGCTGAAGCTGAAAATATTGATATTCGTGAGATTGCTAAACAAGCTGACACTAAGATTACTCATGTTGAAACAATTACAACACTTAATGCTGATCACGTGGTCATTGACATTCGTTCGCCAGACGAGCAAGAGGATAATCCACTTGTATTGAATGATGTTGAAATCAAACTTATTCCATTTTATAAATTAGCAACACAATTTGGCAATTTGGATCAGTCAAAACAATATTTACTATATTGCGATCGTGGTGTTATGAGCAAGTTACAAGCACTTTATTTAATCGATCAAGGATTTAATAACGTAAAAATATTTACTTTATAAAACTTAACAATACGTTACTATATTATTTGTATTTTTTACATATATAATGGATTTTGTGCATAAATTATGCTTGTTATTTAACATAAATATCAAAAATATATAAAGAGGAGTGTAATGAATAGCAAATTACTTATAGTTGATGATGATGTTGAGATTGCTTTATTATTACGTGAATTGCTCGAATTAGAAGGGTATCAAATTGAAATCGCTAATACGGGCATTGAGGCTTTAGAAAAATTTGACGATACTATCGATCTTGTGCTACTTGATATTATGATGCCTGAAATGAACGGGTTTAGTGTGTTATCTCAACTCAGATCTCAATTTACAGTTCCGATTATTTTTTTAACAGCCAAAGATAATGAACATGATAAAATTAATGGGCTTGAGCTTGGTGCTGATGATTACATTCTAAAACCATTCAATGACAGAGAACTTATAGCTCGAATTAATGCGCAATTACGAAGAGCACGTTGGGATAATATCTCAAATGATGATTCTGATAAGCCAACTCAATATATTATTGATAAACTTAACGTAAATCGAAAACAACAAGCTGCTTTTTTTGATAATAAGTACATTGATTTAACAGGGACAGAGTTTCAAGTATTGCTAAAATTTATTGAGCAAGGGGGTAAAATAATTTCACGCGACATGCTAACTGCATCGGTTTTAGGAAAAAAGTTTGTTCCACTAGCTCGCTCGATTGATGTTCACGTGTCTAATTTGCGCAAAAAGCTTCCGCCAAGAAGTGATGGTTTACCTTGGATTAAAACATTACGTTCTAAAGGCTACTTATTTGTCATTGACCGACATGATGATTTATTACAAGACTAGAATAATACTATAATAAAGGTCAGATAACATGTGGTTTTTTGACAGGCTAGCTATCAAAATTTTCACTATATTTTTATTAACGATAGCTTCTTTCTTAATGTTAATTATGGTGCTACCCAATCTCGATTCGCGAAATTTAACGTATTTAGCAAATAAAGATAAAGAAATCGGTAATAAACTTGCTCGACAAATTGAAAATGATCTTGCCAATGTACCCAAAGATAGTTTTCGCTGGTGGATGCGTTTTATTGTGGTAATGAATACGCATCAAAAACCAGCTCAATCTTTATTTATAGTTACTCCCAATGAGCAAATTATAACCGCTGAAACTAAAAATATTGATTTGATAAAAAACTTTAGCCAAAAATCTCATAATGTTGATGATCCAGCAAAGCAGATTTATGATGCCCAAGAAATTATAGGGCCTTTTTTGATTCATTATACGAATGCTCAATATCAATTATATATTTTACAACCCGCAACAGATAGCCAATCCCAATTTGTTAATTTTATTTTTGATCACCCTTTTTTATTACTAACGCTGACTATGCTGGCCAGTTCACCTTTTTTGCTTTGGTTATCTTGGAGCATAGCAAAACCGGCACGAAGGCTAAAACAAGCGGCAGATCAGGTTGCTAAAGGTAATTTGCAAGAGTGGCCAGATCTTGAAAAAATAGGATCATCTGAATATAAAGCAACGGGCGCTAGTTTTAATCTTATGTTAAGAGAGCTAAAACGAATGCAAGCATTGCAACAACGTCTGTTTTCAGATATCTCTCACGAATTACGTACACCACTAACACGCTTACAACTTGCTACTTCTTTATTGCGTCGAAAACAAGGCGAAAGCAGTGAAGTTATACGTATCAATAATGAAGCAATAAAGCTAGATGCTATGATTGGTGACTTACTATTATTGGCAAGACAGCAATATGACAATAATGAAATTCGTGAATTTAATCAAATTGATCTTCTATTTAAACCCGTGTTGGATAATGCGGCGTTTGAAGCCGAACAAATAGGAAAAAGTTTTTCAGTGGTTAATCGGCCAACTAACCACACTATTTTATGTTATCCAGTTGCGTTATGCAGTGCACTTGAAAATGTTATACGAAACGCATTTCGCTATTCAAACAAACAAATTATTATCAATTTTGAAGTAAAAAAACAAAAGATAACAATTACCATAGATGATGATGGCATAGGTGTAGCTGAAAGTGAATTAGCGCAAATATTTAGGCCATTTTATCGCACAAGCGAAGCGCGTGATCGACAATCTGGTGGAACAGGACTCGGGCTCGCAATAGTCGCTAATGCAATCATACGCGATCACGGCACGGTTACCGCAGAAAAAAGCCACCTTGGTGGACTTCGAATTGTGATAATATTACCCATTCATAAATATAAATAATAAAAGAGAACTATTGTGTCAAATACTGCATTAAACATCGTTTTATTTGAACCGGAAATTCCTGCCAATACTGGCAACATTATTCGTCTTTGCGCTAACACTGGCTTTAACTTACATATTATTGAACCCATGGGCTTTTATTGGGATGACAAAAAGTTAAAACGAGCAGGGCTTGATTATCAAGAATTTGTCGATGTAAAACGTTACAAAAATTTGGACCATTTTGTAGATACCAATCAAATAGACTGGTTAACACAAGTGTATGCTTTAACCACAAAAGGACAAAAACCGCATAGTGAAGTTAATTACCAACAAAATGACTTTTTAATGTTTGGCCCAGAAACCCGCGGCTTACCTAACACAATACTAGATGCACTGCCTCAAGATAAAAAAATACGTATTCCTATGTTAGCCACAAGCCGTAGTATGAACTTATCTAACTCGGTAGCTGTTGTCGTTTACGAATCATGGCGCCAGCTAGGTTACATGGGAGCAAAATAGATTATTGTTTTTGAAAGAATAAACTGACAAGCGGCTTACGCATCATTACCATAATTGCATAGCTACCTAAAACACTTACAAAATTTTAGGCTTGGATGTTAAGCCAAAAAGTGCAATACTTTATAACTATATGATTTCACACAAAATAAAAACTTCAATAAAATCAATGGTTTTTCTGAAGTGTTTTTTTAATAAAAAGGCTTCCTTTTTAATTCACTAACTGAATAATCGCACATTGTTATTTGGTGGCAGAATATACCACCGATAGAGTCAGATTAGCCTGCCAAACAAAGATAGCTAGTGAGATACTGTTTTATCAGCAATAAATCAGCGCAGTTGCGTAAGTCAATAAAAAGCTTAAAAAATTTTAGGTTTAGAAGTCAAGCCAAAAAGTGTAATACTTTATACGTAATACTTTGTAACTATATGATTTTACATAAAATAAAAACTTAAATAAAATCAATGGTTTTTCTGAAGTATTTTTTTAATAAAAAGGCTTCCTTTTTAATTCGCTAACTGAATAATAGCACAGTGTTATTCGGTGGCAGAATATGACACCGACAGAGCCAGATTCGTCCGCCAAACAAAGATATCTAGTGAGATACTGTTTTATCAGCAATAAATCAGCGTGGTTGCGTAAAACAGAGTGACAAAAGCGGAACGAATTTTTCTGGAAAAATTTGAATACCACAACATTTAAATATCAAAACATTGCCAAGATAGCCTCAAAAGGCGATATTCGATGATAAGAGTAACTATAAAAAAAGCACATTAGCTTTTGTTTAAAAAATTAATCAGGCTTTTTTGTTAAAATTTCTCTAATAAATTTAATTAGATAACATATTGGTCAACAAGCAAAGTAAGCCTACATCGTACAGAAATTCACGTTACTAAAGCGGCTTATTAAAGATAATAGTATGTTTTTTTATAAAATAGAGCTTACTATTTTTTTACTATAGTCAATATCTTTAATAAACAACGCTTTTTGAGCTTTAAATTATTTTTAATAAAAAAAAACGTGATCTGCGTCAAATTTTGAGTATACTATGCCTCTCATAAAACCCTAGTTTTTTTGAGGATGTTAGTTTGAGTACCGATAAACTTGTTGATTCATATTCTCCCGCACAAATGACCCAAATTGCCGAAGACATTGGCCATTACAAAGTAAACAAACACCCAGCTAGCACGATTTTATCTGCAATTCTTGCAGGTGTTTTTATCTCAATTGCTTTCGTATTTTACATTACCGTAACCACAGGCACTGCAACAGTTGCGTTTGGCTTAGCAAAATTGGTGGGGGGCATTTGTTTCTCATTAGGTCTTATGCTGGTTGTTTGCTGTGGCTCAGACTTATTTACTTCAACAGTATTAACGATTTTGCCTAAAATGACGCACAAAGTGAGCTGGATAAAAATGCTCCGTAATTGGATTTTAGTCTATATCGGTAACTTTATTGGTGCTATACTGTTTGTCACAGTAATTTGGTTTTCTGGCCAGTATATGGTTGCTAATGGCTTATGGGGGCTAAATGTTCTTCAAACGGCAGATCACAAGTTACATCATACCTTTATTGAGGCCGTATGCCTTGGTTTTTTAGCTAATCTAATGGTTTGTTTAGCTGCATGGCTAAGTTATGCAGGTCGTAGTTTACTTGATAAGATGTTAATCATGGTCCTTCCTGTTGCAATGTTTGTTGCCAGTGGTTTTGAGCATAGCATTGCCAATATGTTTATGATCCCAATGGGTATTGTGATTAATAACTTTGCGTCACCCGAATTTTGGCAAGCAATTGGCGTGTCTCCTGATGCATTTAAAGAACTAACGGTAACGCATTTTGTTTTAAATAATTTAATTCCTGTAACAATTGGGAATATTTTAGGTGGTTTAGCGGTTGCACTACCTTATTGGGCTTTATATTTACGTAAGCCACATTGATTTTATGATATTTATCCTCATATAAAAAAGGATGAATAGATATTTTTGTAAACCTGAGGTGAAAAACTATGAGTAATTTAAACGAAGTACAAGCTGTTGCTTGGAAAGGATTTAAAGATGGTGATTGGCAAAATAATGTTAATGTCCGCGATTTTATTCAAAAGAACTACACGCCATACGAGGGTGATGAGTCTTTCTTAGTTGGCGCGACAGAAGCTACAACTAAGTTATGGGCTAAAGTAATGGAAGGCATCAAAGTTGAAAATGCTACCCATGCCCCTGTGGATTTTGATACCAGTGTTATTTCGACAATTACTGCTCATGACGCAGGTTATATTGAAAAAGATTTAGAAAAAATTGTTGGCTTACAAACTGAAAAACCACTAAAACGTGCGATTATCCCGTTTGGTGGTATCAAAATGATCGAGAATTCTTGTAAAGCTTATAACAGAACGCTAGATCCATTAGTCAAAAAAATCTTCACTGAATACCGCAAAACCCACAACCAAGGTGTTTTCGATATCTATACGCCAGATATCCTTCGTTGTCGTAAATCAGGGGTTATCACTGGTCTTCCTGATGCTTATGGTCGTGGTCGTATCATTGGGGATTACCGTCGTGTAGCACTTTACGGTATCGACTACTTAATGAAAGACAAATTTGCACAATTCAATTCACTACAAGCTGATTTTGAAAATGGTGTTGATTTAGCCATGACAATGCAACGTCGTGAAGAAATCGCAGAACAACATCGTGCACTTGGTCAAATCAAAGAAATGGCGGCTAAATATGGTTTCGATATTTCTGAACCTGCTAAAACAGCACAAGAAGCTGTTCAATGGACTTATTTTGGTTATTTAGCTGCGGTTAAATCACAAAATGGTGCGGCAATGTCATTAGGTCGTACGTCGACTTTCTTTGATATTTACTTCCAACGTGATCTTGAAGCAGGATTAATTACGGAAAAAGATGCGCAAGAAATTGTTGACCATTTCGTTATGAAATTACGTATGGTTCGTTTTTTACGTACTCCTGAATATGATGAATTATTCTCTGGCGATCCAATTTGGGCAACTGAATCTATCGCAGGTATGGGAGTTGATGGTCGTACTTTAGTTACTAAGACTTCTTTCCGTTTCTTAAATACTTTATATACAATGGGTCCATCACCAGAACCTAATATGACTATCCTTTGGTCTGAAAAATTACCAAGTGGGTTTAAAGAGTTTGCATCAAAAGTATCAATTGATACTTCATCATTACAATATGAAAATGATGATTTAATGCGTCCTGACTTTAACAATGATGACTATGCTATTGCATGTTGTGTAAGCCCAATGATCGTTGGTAAACAAATGCAATTCTTTGGTGCGCGTGCAAACCTTGCTAAAACACTTCTATACGCAATCAACGGCGGTGTGGATGAAAAATTAAAAATGCAAGTCGGTCCTAAAGAAGATCCAATTATGGATGAATATTTAGATTTCGATACAGTATTTGCTCGTTTAGACCACTTTATGGATTGGTTAGCAAAACAATACGTAACAGCATTAAATGCAATTCACTATATGCACGATAAATACAGCTACGAAGCATCATTAATGGCATTACATGATCGTGATGTTATTCGTACTATGGCATGTGGTATTGCGGGTCTTTCTGTTGCTGCTGACTCACTTTCTGCGATTAAATACGCTAAAGTAAAAACAGTTCGTGATGAAGATGGTTTAGCGACTGACTTCGAAATTGAAGGTGAATACCCACAATTTGGTAACAATGACCCACGAGTTGATGACATTGCTGTTGATTTAGTTGAACGTTTTATGAAGAAAATTCAAAAACTTAAAACTTATCGTAATGCAATTCCAACACAATCTGTACTTACAATTACATCAAACGTTGTATATGGTAAGAAAACAGGTAACACACCAGATGGACGTCGTGCAGGAGCGCCGTTTGGACCAGGTGCTAACCCAATGCACGGACGTGACCAAAAAGGTGCTGTGGCTTCATTAACTTCTGTTGCTAAACTACCATTTGCTTACGCTAAAGACGGTATTTCTTATACTTTCTCTATCGTTCCAAATGCATTAGGTAAAGATGATGAAGTACGTAAACGCAACCTTGCTGGCTTAATGGATGGTTACTTCCACCATGAAGCAACAATTGAAGGTGGACAACATTTAAATGTTAACGTATTAAACCGTGAAACATTATTAGATGCGATGGAAAACCCTGAAAAATATCCACAATTAACAATTCGTGTTTCTGGGTATGCAGTACGTTTCAATTCATTAACTAAAGAACAACAAAAAGACGTAATTAGCCGTACATTTACGCAATCTATGTAAGTGCGACAAGCAGCACTAAATACTTGATTTTTATGAAGTTTTTGTAAAAATCAAGTAAGATAAAAGGCGGAAATGAAATACTTTCCCCTTTTATCGGTAGATAAGCGCGAAGATGAAATATTCTTTCCTTATTTACAAGCTTGTAAACTCCTCGAGGGAGCCTTCATACTCCCGAAAGGGAGATAATACAGAAAGCGTTATAGAGATAACCTTTCAACCCGTATACAAGAGGGGACGTATTCTTGTAAGCCCTTTGTAAGGTATAAACCTTACCAGTCCAGAGTTGAACTATATACAACTACATGATGAGCCGAAGATATAGCTGACATCAAAACTTCGCCATGAAGTAAACTGGAGCCTTTTGAGAGTCTTACACTCTCCAGTCATAGTTGGACTATACACAACTACAAGGCGAGCAATAAAACGATTGCCGACGTCTCTTTTTAACTAATAAGATACGACTTAATGTCCAGAGTTTATTCAAAACCACAGGGTAAAACATTAAGAAAGTAATTACAATATAGACAAAGTGATTAGTCGCAACATTAATCAACACAATATTAAAGTTAAGCGTAATACTAACTTTAAGGTTGATAATGAAGGGGCAATGGAGAATCATGTCTACAATATATTATTGGTAAAATATCAGGTGTAAGAGCCTACTTATTTCACTCGAGCAGTTATATAAGCAGTGCGTAAGCTGTTATTATCATTGTTGAATCAATCGTAATTATAGGAAATAAGCATGATGAATAGACAACCTGTTATATGACTAACAGTAACCTAGGGATAGTGCGAGACGGGTAACGGTCTGGTGCGGAGCTTCCCGACAATGTACCCCCTTGAGGAATAGCAAGGTTAATGTTTATCGTGAGGTAACGTTAAGTAATGACAAGTAGCATGTCATGAGGGGCTAGGCTAAATAGAAAGATGAACGTAAGTGAATTGTTGATAAACGCCGTGAATTGCAAAGAGCTTAAGCTACTGACAAGCTCTAACCAAAATGGTACATAGTGGGTTATCCTTCTTTACATTGGGGATACGTCATCATAAACACTATCGGCGAACAGACAACATCTTAACTATTTGTGTGATAATAATGGAACTTGGTAAGCCTGTATTTCCGCCTTAGGGCAGGTAAAGCGCAAGCGATACTGTTGGGAGTGCAGGTAAAGGAGGTTAGAGAAAGCGAATGATTGGCTGTAATGGCTGATATAGGGTATGAAATATGACCTAACTCGAAAGGGTGCAGACTTCTAACTGGTCTTTCATCGTAAGATGTTGGCTAATCCTTTTGTGGTCATTTCTTCGGGAATGATTGGGTGAGGAAAGGAAACAGGCAAGTGAAAACAAGCCCATTTCCCTACTCTAACAATTCACCATGTGACAGAGAAGTAGAATTTTATTTGGTCATTTGAATAATTCTTCTTCCCGTTCATGAACGAAGAAATTATTCACACCAAACCAAGTAGATTTCTGCTTATTTCTGTTACTACAGGAGTAAGTATGAAAGAGTACACTAAGTTTAACCAAAAAGTTAAAAGTAGTCCAGCTCCAGCGACTCCTGACATGAATGAGCTATGGCACAATATAGATTGGGTCAAAGCAACAAAACATGTTAAGGGATTGCAGGTACGGATTGCGAAGGCAACAATTGAAGGTGACTACCGTAAGGTTAAACGCTTACAAAGGTTACTAACACGCTCAACGTACGCCAAGCAATTGGCAGTACGAAGGGTGACGGAAAACAGAGGTAAAAGAACGGCAGGCGTTGACAAAGTAACATGGTCAACACCAAAGAGTAAATGGGAAGCGATTGCAACGCTGACAAGTAAAGGATATAGACCGAAGCCATTAAAGCGGGTTTATATTCCGAAATCGGATGGAAAGAAGCGCCCATTAGGCATTCCGACCATGAAAGATAGAGCAATGCAAGCGCTATACTTATTTGCTTTACAGCCTGTTGCTGAAACTACAGCAGATAAAAACTCGTATGGATTTCGCATCAATCGCTCAACGGCGGACGCGATAAGCCACGTGCATAAGATATTCTCACGCAAAGGGAGTCAAATGAGACAAACGGCGCAATGGGTATTGGATGCCGATATACAGGGTTGTTTTGACCATATAAGCCATGATTGGTTAATAGCGAATATACCGATGAATAAGCGGATATTAGCAAAATGGTTAAAATCGGGCGTAGTGGACATGGGGCAGGTTAAGCGGACGGAGGAAGGTACACCACAAGGGGGTATTATTTCACCGACTTTGGCGAATATGGCACTGGATGGCATGGACGAACTATTAACGAAACACTTCGGTGTAATAGGAAATAGACAACGGCGAGCCAATAAGGTGTACATGGTTCGATATGCGGACGATTTTATTATATCGGGGAGTTCGAAAGAATTACTTGAAGATGAAGCTCTGCCAATAATGCGGGAATTTTTGAAAGAAAGGGGATTAACCTTATCGGAAAAGAAAACTCATGTTGTTAATATCGAGCAAGGATTTGATTTCTTAGGCTGGACAGTAAAATCATTTAAAGGCAAATTGTTGATAAAACCGAGTAAAAAGAATGTGAAAGCATTTTATCGCAAGGTAAAAGAGACAATAAGCGCAATGAAGATGGTTAAGCAAGACATACTGATAGCAAAATTAAATCCAATGTTAAGGGGATGGGCTAACTATCACCGTAGCATTGTCGCTAAAGAAGCGTACAGTAAAGTAGACCATTTAGTCTGGCGAGCGATTTGGCGATGGTGTTGTCGAAGACACAGTAACAGACGGAAACGATTTGTAAAAGAGAAATATTTTACAAGGATACAAAGCAGGGACTGGATATTTGGTACACATACAACGAATCGGCACGGCGAAAAGATATGGATGGAATTACTGCTGTGCAGTAAAACAGAAATTAAACGTCATGTAAAGGTGAAATCGGAATACAATCCGTTTCTACCTGAATGGGAATTATACGGCGAAACGCTATACCAAAAACGGATGTACGAAGATTATTCGCACAGAAGTCAATGGCAAAGGTTATATAAGGAACAAAAAGGGCGTTGTGGATTATGTCATCTTTCTATCACAAAAGAGACGGGCTGGCATGACCACCATATCATATACCGTGTAAATGGCGGGGATAATAAGCTGAAAAACAGGGTATTATTACATCCTGTGTGTCATACTAAAGTTCAATGTGTCGTTGCTACCCGACTTTAGTCATTGATTACTTAATTAAAATAGCGCCCTTAAGGCGCTATCAGATTGATGACAAACCTCGATATAATTCGGGGTTTATTTTTTTATTTAAACCATAAATAAGATTTTTAATTTGGATTTTATTAAATAAATTAAAAAATAGCTTAAAAAAACGTAACAAAAATAGCTTTATCGCTATTTTCTTGATATTTTGAGCCGTTGCGGCCAATAAACACTGCATTTGAACCTGTGCTCCTCCTCTAAATCGTGCATAGCGATGTCCGTGGTGTTGTTTAGCATCAGCAAAGCTGCGCTCTATGGTTTCTTTTCGCCGAGCATAGACTTTTTTACCCCACTGACTTAAACGAATCTCGTTGGCTCTCTCTTTATCTGCTTCCCAGATATGCCGTGTGATGACTTTCTGTGTATTTTTACTCTGTGTACACTGTGACAATAACGGACAGATTTTGCAGGTTGTTGCATCAGAATGATAATGACGATAACCTTCCCTGCTGGTAGTTTTATATATTAATGTTTGCCCGTTTGGGCAAGTATAAGTATCGTTTTGACCGTTATAGATAAACTGCTTTTTTCTGATGGGATTCGCACCATGGGTGGGGCGACGATAACCCAACACCGGATATATCTGCTCTGCCAGCAGTAAATGGCAAATGGGAGCCGTAAAATAACCCGCATCAAGACCGACACCAACTGGATTAAAGCCAAACCGCTCTAGCTGGCGTTTTAATCGAGCCATGTAAGGCTGGGAATCATGGATATTTCCAGCTGTGACATAGGTATCGGTAATTAAATTATGTTTGCCATCAACCGTTCGGTGATCTAAGTAGAAGAACCCTTTAGGCTTGCCTTCCCGATGCATAAAGCCACTGTCCGGATCTGTTGTACTGACTTTAACCTCCTTGTATTTCTCTACCGTCGATGGCTTGATTAAGCGCATCAATATATTGACTGGGCTCAACAATACGCTGCTCATTACGTGCCTTGCCTTTATTGGCATTTGCTTTTAGGTGAGTACTGTCCGTATATAAAACCCGACCACTTATCAACCCTTTGGCAATGGCCTGCTCAACAATATTATCAAAAACCTGTTGATAGATTTCACTGTCATTAAACCGACGGCGACGATTTTGGCTGAGTGTAGAGGCGTCAATCACTTTTTCGGTTAATCCCATTCCCAGAAACCAGCGGTAAGCTAAATTGACCTGAATTTCCTGAACCAGACGACGTTCACTGGGGATACCGAAAAGATACCCCAATAGCATGATTTTAAACAGTCTGACCGGATCTTCTGCCGGACGACCGTTATTAGGGCAATAAAGTGGTGCTACCGCTTCTCGAATAAATTCAAAATCAATGACTTTAGCTATTTTACGAACAAGATGATTTTGGGGGACAAGCGCATCTAGTGAGATTTGCTCTATTTTTTCTGGTGTCGCTGGAGTTGGTTTTTTTAGCATAGAAGAACTTCTCTTATAATGGACTCCTCTCTATTAGATCAAAGAACTCGTCAAAAAGCGAGTTCTTTGTCATCAATCTGAAACCTCGCTATTTAGCGAGGTTTTTTTTTGCTTTAACTCTGGCAATAGCATCAGCAATGGATTGTTTGCGATCCTTTGGCGCAATCGTATTGGTATTATTAACTGGCATTGCGCGAGGAAATAATATTGTGGGCGGTACGAGTTGGTTATGGCTCAAACGTTGTTGTTTTTTCTGAGTTAGTACTAACTCTTCTGATTCAGTCAATGTAGTACCTAGTGTGCTTAATGTAATACAGTCTGTTGGACAGGTATTAATACAATTACTGCACGAGGTACATAATTGTGGCAAAATGGTGTGCAATACTTGCTTGCTGCCGACAATAGCATCGGTTGGGCAAACACGGATGCATTTGCCACAGCCAATACAGCTTTCTTCATCAATAAATGCTTTGTATTCTTGTTTAGTTTGCATAATCACTTCTTGCATTAACTTAAACCTACAATATTACCATCTTTGTCAATATCAATTTGTCTATAAGCTGGGTTAGTGCCTAACCCCGGCATGGTCATTACATTACCAGCATAAACACGAATAAAACCAGCACCTGCAGATATCGCTAAGTGACTAATATCGACATCAAAATCGGTAGGTACATTTTTTAGGTTTGCATCAGCACTAATTGACATTGGTGTTTTAGCAATACAAAGTGGCAACTGGTCCAGTTTTAGTACTTCGATCTCTTTGATATTTTCAAGTGCAGTAGTCGATAAATTAGCTTTGTTGGCACCATACTTTTTCACCATAGTTTGAATTTTATCTACTAGAGGCATGTTGTCAGGATAAGGTAGTTTGATTTCGTTTGGCGTATCACATGCTTTAATCACATGCTTAGCTAGTTTTTCTGCGCCTTTACCACCTTGAGTGAAAACTTCACTTACTTCACAGGCAAATGCACCATGCTCAATTGCATATTTTTGTAAAAATGCCAACTCTTCTTCGCTATCATGTGGAAAACGGTTAATGGCAACAATCACTTGTAGCCCATAACTTTTAGCATTGTTGATGTGCCACGCTAAATTAGCTGCACCAATTTCAAGTAATTCAACATTTGATTCTGAAATTTCTTTCGGGATTGCTTGTCCTGGTTTGATGTTATATTTACCACTGTTTGATTTTAAGCTACGCACGGTGGCAACTAACACTACACACGAAGCTTTAATACCCGCTTGGCGATATTTAATATTGAAGAATTTTTCCATGCCCATATCTGAGCCAAATCCAGCTTCGGTTACAACATAATCAGCAAGTTGTAAAGCAATGCGATCAGCAATGACTGATGAGTTACCATGGGCAATATTAGCAAAAGGTCCTGCATGAATAAGCACAGGAGTATGTTCAACGGTTTGCATCAAATTTGGGTTAATTGCGTTCTTAAGTAAGACTGTCATTGCACCAGCAACTTCAAGTTGCTCTGCGGTAATCGCTTCGCCTTGAGTATTATAAGCGAGAATTATGCGACCAATGCGCTTACGCATATCGTGTAAATCTGAGGCTAATGCTAAAATTGCCATAAGCTCTGATGCTGCGGTAATTTCAAATCCATCTTGCCGCGTGATTCCATTAACACCACCGCCAACACCAACAGTAATCTTGCGAAGCGAGCGATCATTATGATCAATTACTCGTTTCCAAACAATGCGGTTTTCATCAATATTTAGACGAGGTAAACCAGTCTGCGCAGTAAATTCATCGCCTAAACGCGCTTCATGATAAAGGCGCGAATCCAATGCTGCCGACGCCAAGTCGTGAGCCGCAGTAATTGCATGAATATCACCCGTTAAATGCAAATTTAACGTTTCCATCGGTAATACTTCAGCTTGACCGCCACCAGCAGCTCCGCCTTTGACACCAAATACAGGTCCTAAGCTGGGTTGACGAATACAAGCAATTGCTGTTTTACCAATATAATTTAGTCCTTCACTTAATCCAATTGTGTTAACCGTTTTTCCTTCACCGAGTGGGGTTGGTGTGATAGCGGTAACTAATACCAATTTGCCACTAGGCTTGTTTTGATTCGCTTTTAGAATAGACAAATCGATTTTTGCCACATGTTTGCCATAAGGTAGGACAAATTCTTCAGGGATATTGCATTGTTTTGCTATTTCGGTAATTGGGCGTAATGGCATATAAGTTCTCATCTAACAATAAATTGGAATGTCAGTATAAAGAATTTGAATTGCCGAATAAAGAGACAATTTTATCTTTACTTATTTTCGGCACAATTGGTAATTATCTTGTTATAATAATTAAAAACATTCAATAAAAGGATAATAGTTAAATGAATTGGTTTTCCGAATATTCGCTTTTCTTAGCAGAGACGGCGACAGTCGTTATTGCCATTTTAGCAATACTGATTTTTATATTAAGCCAACGTCGTAAATCAGCAACGGTTGGTGGACGCTTATCTGTCAAAGATATTAGTCAAGAATACGAGCAAGTCAAAGATGATATGCTAATGTCAAGCATGGGCGAGCTAGAAGCTAAACTGTTTATGAAAGATATTAAAAAACAGAAAAAATGCGAAAAGAAGCAGGCAAAATTAGCGGCTAAGCAAAAAAAGAAACAAGTCAAAAACCAAGAAAAATCTGACGAAAAATCGGCGCTAGATAATGCAACAAAGTTGGCAGAAAACAATATAGATCAACAAGTCAAACCTAAATTATTTGTATTGTCTTTCAATGGTAGTATGGATGCACACGAAGTTGAAGAATTACGTCAAGAAATTACCGCTGTATTAGCTGTTATTAAACCAGAAGATGAAGTTGTAGTAAAACTTGAAAGCCCTGGTGGTGTAGTCCATGGTTATGGGCTTGCGGCATCGCAGTTGTTACGGTTTAGACAGCGTAATATTCCTTTTACGGCTGTCGTCGATAAAGTTGCAGCCAGTGGTGGGTATATGATGGCATGTACTGCGTCAAAAATCATTGCTGCACCATTTGCTATTGTGGGCTCTATTGGGGTAGTTGCTCAAATTCCTAACTTTAATCGTTTGCTTAAAAAGCATGATGTGGATATTGAATTGCAAACAGCAGGTGCGTATAAGCGTACTTTAACCATGTTTGGTGAAAACACCGATGAAGGTCGACAAAAATTCAAACAAGAGCTTGAAGAAACCCATCTTTTATTTAAAGACTTTGTTAAAGAATACCGCCCAAATGTTGATATCGAACAAGTTGCAACTGGCGAGCACTGGTTTGCAACTCAAGCTAAAGATAAAGGCTTAGTTGACGAAATCAGTACGAGCGATGACTTTATCTTATCTCACTTAGATACACATAAAATTATCTCTGTTAGTTATTTACGTCGGCAAAAACTATCTGAAAAGTTAGCTAAAAATGTAATAAAAGATGTGGAAAGACTGTTTTTAAGGCAAGGAAACGGGCTGTGATAGCCCGTTTTATAATGCATTGAATTATTCATAATTTCGTATTAATAATATGCTGATTGGCATATTATTTATTTTTTATTTATAAATCAAATTATTATCTTTTTTATTTAATTCCCACAATCATTATCTATTATCTTCTAACGATAATATTAATTGTTAAAACTGACTATCTATTAATCTAATTGCAATTTAATATAAGCCTATATTCATATAGTTTGATGGATATAGCTCCACCTTATTACATTTCTTTTTTTAATTCATAAATCATTACGCTTGAGGACAATTATTATGTTTCAATGGCTTTCAAACTGGATTTTAGATGGACTAAAACATTCCCCTGAAATTTTATTATTTCTATCGTTGAGTTTAGGGTATTTGATTGGTGGCATTAGGATAGGCAAATTCCAACTCGGTGGTGTTGCTGGTTCGTTGCTTGTTGCTGTCGCTTTAAGCGTTTTGGGTGTGACTATTGACGCTGGTGTTAAAGCGATTCTTTTTGCGTTATTTATTTATGCAGTGGGTTATGAAAGTGGTCCGCAATTTTTCCGTTCACTTGGTATAAAAACCTTACGTGAAATCTTCTTAGCATTATTTATTGCAGTTGCAAGTTTTATGACTGTTATCGTACTAGCCAAATTATACCATTTAGACAAAGGTCTTGCTGCTGGATTAGCCGCGGGTGGTTTGACACAATCGGCAATTATGGGCACAGCCTCTGATGCATTAAGCCAATTAGGTTTAAGCGCCGATGAATTAAGAAAAATGCAAGCAAATGTAACTATTGGTTATGCTGTGACCTATATATTTGGTTCACTAGGTGCCATTATTGTCTGTGTCAATATTCTGCCAAAAATCATGGGTAAAGATATTGGTGATGACGCAATAAAAGCACAGGCTGAGCAACTTCATGGTTCGCTTTCATTAAGTGCTGCTCAAAATCTAGCTTTATCTGATATTAGTGGTCGGTTGTATCGTATTACCAATAAAATTAATCAAACAGTGGCGCATGTTGAACAAACTATTAATGGCATTAGTATTGAGCGTATCAAACGTGGCAATAAAATCATCGAAGCAATGCCAGAAACAGTATTAAAGTCGAAAGATATTATTCTTGTTGTGGGTCATCGTGATTCAATGATTAAAGCACATGATCTACTTGGTAGTGAAGTGAATTCAGCATCTGGAATGGATGTGGTAATGAATAAGTTAGATGTTGAAATGCGTAATAGCCGTTATGAAGGTGAAAATCTTACCCAAGTACTTCAATCAGATGAAGTGATGAAGTTAAAACATGGCATCTATCTTTTAGCGGTTAATCGTGATGGACAATCTCTTCCCCTTAATAATGATATTTATTTAAAACTTGGCGATGTTATTACTATTTATGGTGCTGATAGTGATCTTCGTCGTGTTATTGACAAAATCGGTGCGCCAATTACCAAAAGTGAAAAAACTGACTGGACATTCCATGGTCTAGGGCTTGTTGTTGGCCTTATTATTGGCTTAATTGTGATTCGCGTAAGTAATATTCCTATCACATTAGGTGCTGGAGGTGGTGCGCTTTTATCAGGATTATTATTTGGTTGGTATCGGTCGGCTCACCAAACTATCGGTAATATTCCTACTGGTGCAGTGCAGCTTTTAAAAGATTTTGGTTTAGCTGGATTTGTTGCTGTTGTGGGATTAAGTTCTGGTCTTCAAGCAATTAATACAATTGAAGAACAAGGTTTATCTCTATTTTTAATTGGTGTGGTTGTTACTTTGCTACCAATGCTACTTGCCATTTATTTCGGAAAGTATGTCCTTGGCTATAAAAATGCAGCGGTATTTGCTGGTGCTTTAGCAGGATCGCGAAGTGCTAACCCCGCTTTCGGTGAAGTGCTTAATAAAGCTGGCAATTCAACGCCAACTAGCTCTTTTGCTATTACTTACGCTTTAGCTAATGTTTTCCTAACTTTATTAGGTCCATTAGTTGTTGCTTTTGTTTAATTGATATATCAAATTAAGGGTACTAATGTATGAAAAACAAAACAGAATATAGCCAATATGCTAATTTAAGTCCTTTTGAATTAAAAGATAACTTAATTAAACTGGCACAAAGCCATACTGATCGGGTGATGTTAAATGCGGGTAGAGGTAATCCAAACTTTTTGGCTACTTGGCCTCGTCAAGCATTTTTCCAATTAGGTGTGTTTGCCACTCAAGAATCCGAAATGTCATTTTCATATTTAAATGAAGGTGTTGGCGGTATGCCAATTAAAGCAGGATTAACTGGACGCTTTGAACATTTTATTTGTCAAAATTATAATACCCCTGGTGTTGCATTTTTAGGTAAAGCTTTTTCTTATATCCGAGATCAACTTGGGCTTGATGAAAACGCTTTTTTACAAGAAATGGTAGAAGGTATTTTAGGATGTAACTATCCTGTACCCGATAGAATGCTCCACTTTAGTGAAGATATTGTTAAAGCCTATGTTTTACAGCAAATGGGTGCCCAATATCTAGATCGTGATAATATCGATTTATTTGCCGTTGAGGGTGGCACAGCCGCCATGGCTTATATTTTTAACTCCATGAAAGAAAACGGATTAATCCAAAAAGGCGATAAAATTGCTATTGGTGCGCCTATATTCACACCTTATCTTGAAATTCCAGAACTCAATGATTATCAATTGGTTGAGGTATTAATTAATTCTGATCCTAATTCAAATTGGCAATATCCTGAGTCAGAATTGCGTAAATTAGAAGATCCAGCAATTAAAGCCTTTTTTGTTGTTAACCCATCTAATCCACCATCAGTTAAAATTGACGATAAAAGCTTAAAAATTATCGCTGACATTGTTAAAAAACGTCCTGAATTGATTATTTTGACCGATGACGTTTATGGTACATTTGCCGATGATTTCCAATCTTTATTTGCAATCTGTCCGCAAAATACTATTTTAGTTTATTCATTTTCTAAATACTTTGGTGCGACAGGTTGGCGATTAGGTGTTATAGCAACGGCTAATGATAATGTGATAGATAAAACCATTAAAGCATTACCAAGCAAAACTAAACAGATCTTAAATAAACGCTATAGCTCAATTACGACTGATCCGGAAAATCTTAAATTTATCGATCGCTTAGTGGCTGATAGTCGTGCTGTAGCATTAAACCACACTGCAGGCCTTTCAACACCACAACAAGTACAAATGGTCTTATTTGCATTGTGTGAAATGATGGATAGTGATCAAAGCTATAAAAACGCACTAAAATCACTTATCCGCCGCCGTGCAACATCACTTTACCAACACTTGGGGCTTAAACATACCACCGATAAAAACAGTGTTGATTATTATACACTTGTTGATCTTGAGCATATTTGCCGAGAATTATATGACGATAAATTTGCTCAATGGATATTAAAAAATAAAAATCCGACTGAGATGTTATTTAGAATAGCAGACGAAGCGGGGGTCGTTCTATTACCAGGTAAAGGATTTGCTGTACAACATCCTTCTGCTCGAGCATCGTTGGCTAACTTAAATGAATATCAATATGCAGCGATTGGTTTATCAATGCGTAAATTGGCCGAAGAGTATTATGCTGAGTATCAAGGTAAAGCAAAGAAAAATAGCTAATTATTTAGATTTTTTTATCTAACTATTAATCAAACCCTAGTTTATCTAGGGTCAGATTGATGACAAACCTCGATATAATTCGGGGTTTATTTTTTTATTTAAACCATAAATAGGATTTTTAATTTGGATTTTATTAAATAAATTAAAAAATAGCTTAAAAAAACGTAACAAAAATAGCTTTATCGCTATTTTCTTGATATTTTGAGCCGTTGCGGCCAATAAACACTGCATTTGAACCTGCGCTCTTCCTCTAAATCGTGCATAGCGATGTCCGTGATGTTGTTTAGCATCAGCAAAGCTGCGCTCTATCGTTTCTTTTCGCCGAGCATAGACTTTTTTACCCCACTGACTTAAACGAATCTCGTTGGCTTTCTCTTTATCTGCTTCCCAGATATGCCGTGTGATTGTAAATACCCCAAACTTAGTACAAGATTCAAGTAGAAAATCATGCTGTTTGTTTTAGTGTTTTATATTCGAGCGGTGTCATGTTATTTAATGCCTCATGCGGCCTTTCGGTGTTATAAATTGTTAACCATTCTTCAGTTATTCTCCTTGCTTGAGCTAAGTTGTTAAAAAGATATAAATCGAGTACTTCAGTACGATAGGTACGATTAAATCGTTCAATATAGCCATTTTGATAAGGGCTACTGGGCTGGATATAATCAATGGTTATACCATGGTTGGTAAAGGTTTTTCCTGTAAATTCTGGCCCATTATCGACCCGTATTTTTAATGGATACCCATGATATTCGGCCAGTTTATCTAAGTAACGGGTAATCCTTCCTGCCAGTAAGCTTACTGCAATATCAATACCTAACGCCTTACGATTAAAGTCATCGATAACATTGAATGTCCTAAAGCGACGTTGATTACAGCGACTATCACTCATAAAATCCATTGACCAACATTCACCTTGTTTATTGGGGGCTAATAACCTTTCCGGGCATCGTGGAGGAATGCGTTTTTTACGCTTTACCCTGAGATTAAGCTTTAATTCACAATACACCCGATATACCCGTTTATGATTCCATTGATAGCCGAGCTTTCTGATACGATTAAAACATTTAGGAAAGCCCCAGCGTAAATGCCGGTCTGTGATAGCATTCAACACCGAAACAATCACCGAATCATCCTGTAACTTAGCTTGATAATAGTAAGCACAACGGCTTAAACCAACAATGGCACAACTCATAGCAATAGTAACTGAATGATTTTGTTGTAGTTGCTGTGCCCACGTTTTACGTGCCCCTGTTGGCACTAAAGCTTTTTTATGATTTCTTCCTGAAGCTGAGA
>NZ_LZHO01000052.1:0-2414 GCF_001690895.1 Gilliamella sp. Nev5-1
CCGCTTTCACTTTTTTACTAAGCTCTTTGTCTGTTTTTTTACTGGTTAATTGTAGTTGATAATAGAAGCTATTTCTTGACACTTGTAAACATCGACATAACGCACGTAAACTATATCGATGTTGATTCTCGGTGATTAATTTGATTTTCGTCCTATTATCAACGCCGCTTGCTTTAGGATGTCATTCTCCATTAACAATCGCTTATTCTCTTTACGTAGGGCTATGAGCTCATTTTCTTGAGCACGACGATTAGCTTGAGCTGTAAACTCACCAGTGGTTTGATATTGCTTAATCCACTTATCTAATGCGGATTTAGTCAGGTCGTATTCGGTGACAATATCCGCTCGTTTTTTGCCATTTTGGTATAACATTACCCTCTGTTTTTTAAATTCATTACTAAAACTGCGTTTTTCTCTTCTTGAAATGAGATTTGTCATTGTTGGTTCCTTTTGTTTTTTGGTTATCATAACAATGACCTTATTAAACTGGTACTAATTAGTGTAGCCTGTCCAGATAATAATGTCTCTTTATGTGATATCGGTTTTTTATATTTAAATCGCCATAATTTAGCTCCTGTTGATTTAACTAATAGAAAAGGCCACCACCATCAAAATACTTTTTATCTTTACTAGTGGCTTTTAACGCTTTTATTTGGGTGTCAGTTAAGGGGGTAGTTTTTACAGCCATTTTTTACCTTTGGGGGTACGCAATAATAGAGGTATTTAATTATACCCCAAAATATACCCCCATTATTTTTGGTTGTAAATGTACCTTACTGATACTTAATGGGCAATAAAATAGACTTTAAGGCTTGTTATTACTGGGTTTGATGTGCTTTGTAGGGTTTAAAAGAATGTTGCTGTTTATTGATTTGGTGCATGGGCGGGACTTGAAATAATCTTATTAAAGCCTTTCCAATAAAGGGTTTTGCTTTTTCTTTATTGAAGAAATAGTCCCAAGCATAGTCCCAAAATAAAAAGTGACCCCCAATATTAGGTATTTTAATCTTGCCAAATTGAAAGGTTAAAAATTGGTTTTAGAATTTTGACGGTGTAAAAATTTATCTAGGTGAGTGGTATCCGTTAATTATATTTTAGATTTTTTATACCTCCTCCCCATAAAAATAAAATTTAATAAAAAAGTATGCACGGTGTTCACTACTTGCTTGAATCCTTATTCTAAAAGGGTTTGAGTGGTGTATACTTAAATGTTTACTATTCACAAGTGTACACTTTAGGTATTCACTCAATAAAAAACCGCCAATTAGGGCGGTCTTATTTTAGTGGCTCAATTTGAGCTACTAGTTAGGATCTTCGGCTTTAGGTAGCCAATCTTTACACCTATCTGGGTTTATTTCTAAATTAGTTTTTACCCCTATATTAGTTCGTTTTTTAATGTACGCCTTTCTATTTTCTTTTATGGCGTAATTTAATGATAAACCAAACCCACTCAAGGACAATGGATTATTAAGCCCTGTATTGCGCACATACTCAATATAAGCATGATATAAATATTTTTTAGGGTTAAACGGTATTATGCCTAAATTACCCATAAGCATACCATTGGGATGATCCAGCACATCAAGATAACTACAAAAATCCACCAAGTGGTCGGATTCGCGTTTAATCGCCGTCGCTTCGTCTGATTGTTGTTGCTGGTGTAGTCTTTCTTTGGCTTCTGCTGGACTGGTAAACTCATTTAATAGCAACCTCACAATTGAGGGGAGTTCTTGCTCTATTTTGCTAACCAAGTTTAAATCTCGCTCTTTTTCAGGGATGACCTCGCCAAAGTGAAAGATAACCCTACGCCGTGATATACCGCCGTTACGCTCGTTAAATCTCATTGCCTCGTTATTGATAACCAAAACTACCGCAGGGATTTTACAAGAATAGGGTTGCTTGTGTTTTGGGTCTATTGCGACTTCATCACCGCCAGTAATCGCTTTTAATCCTGCACCACTACCCATATAACGCGGTTGGTCGGGTAATATGACTAATGAGTAACCCACGATTAAGGCTCTGTCCCTTGCCTTTTCTAATGCGTCCATAGTGCCTATTACAGTATTGTTTTTACCTGATAACATCGTCGCAATTTCAGCAAAAACACTTTTACCGCTACCGCCTGCGCCTGTAACCTCTAAGAATAATTGCCAGTCATGACGATTAGCCAATATCATATATAGCGCAGCTAAGATATTTTTAGCCTTATCTTGATTGCCTGATGCTCTTTTTAGCCATTTAGCGAAGTTTGGCGCGTGAGTATCAAAAGATTCATTTTCTTTGACAGGGTAGTAATCAATATCATTACTGACTAATAGCCAATCTTGCTTATTGTGAGGTCTAAAGGTTTGGCTTTTTAGCTCATATACGCCATTTTTAAAGCAGATTAAATCTTTCTGAGGTGTTCCCATTAT
>NZ_LZHO01000053.1:0-14843 GCF_001690895.1 Gilliamella sp. Nev5-1
TTCCATTTGCATATTTTGTAAAATCCTTTCTTTTTTATTTATTAATAACTACTTACTTTAGTTTTTTTGCTTATTTTGTTTAAAATAATTTGTAATAATGCGTATAAAAAGCTAGTATTGCTAAAATTTTCATTATTCAAATAGCGCCTTTTCTTTCGTTATCAACGTTTTCTCATAAATTGTTTTAAATACTACTATTTTTAATAAAAGATTGAGCAATGAGCTGTACTTTGGTTGCGAAATCGTTATGTGAGCAGAGAGAATTATTATGTTATTTTCAAAAAGGACACAAGGACACTTAATTGCCTTAATGACAGTGTTTCTTTGGGGAACAACATTTATTGCAACTAAAGTTTTATTGACAGATTTTAAACCAGTAGAGATCTTGTTTTTTCGATTTGGGCTTGGCTATCTAACCCTTTGGATCTTATCACCACACTTTTTGGCTTGGCAGGGGAGTAAGCAAGAGTTTATGTTTTTATGCGCAGGGCTTTGTGGGGTAACTTGTTACTTTTTGTGTGAAAATATTGCATTAACTTACACAACGGCGTCTAATGCTGGGGTGATTACCACTTTAGCACCAATATTTACTGCAATATTATCGATATTCTTTTTGAAGACCGAAACACCACCTAAACGTTTTTATATGGGGTGTTTATTTGCAATTGTTGGTGTTGCATTAATTAGTTTTAATGGGCAGTTTGTGCTTTCGCTCAATCCCCTTGGTGATTTGCTTGTTATGTTAGCGTGTTTGTTTTGGGCTTGTTATTCAATTTTAGTAAAAAAGAGTAGTAATTATGGTTACAATACAATTTTATTAACAAGACGATTCTTTTTTTATGGTTTGATATTGATGCTTCCTGTATTGCCACTCTTTGATTTTCAATGGAATTTATCACGTTTTACCAATACTGTTAATCTTTGTAATTTTTTATTTTTGGGTGTTGGAGCCTCGGCTATTTGCTTTGCATCTTGGAATTATGCCGTTAAATTAGTGGGTGCGGTTAAAATTAGTATTTATTTATATTTGGTTCCGATTCTTACTATTATCGCTGCTGTTGTGATTTTGCATGAGCCGTTTACTTGGATTGCCGCTATTGGGACATTGTTTACGCTTTGTGGCGTGTTATTATCAGAAGGCAAAATCAGCGTAAAAAGAAAATAAGCCGTTTTTGCTAAATTGAATATGAACAGGCACATTATCGCCTGTTTGATCATTTTTTAAAACATTTTGGTATCATGAGTCGAATGGCTACATTCTTTTATCAATGGCATCCATGATAATTTTACCCAAATGTTCATAATTTTCATCGAAATGGTGCCCACTGGGTAATCTAAATGTTTCTCCTTTCATTTCTGGTTGTAAGCATCCAGTATCATTTATTTCTTCTTCACCATATATACAAAATAGTTTGCTGGCAGGGATGTTATTGATTTCTGGAGCTGTTTTCATTTCATGACCCGATTGACCAAGCCAACCACTGATTTCAATTTCAAAATTAGCATTTTTAGAAAATGCAATCATTACAAGTGCTTGAACACTTTTTTGATCTTCAGTTGATAAGCGATTATAAAGAGCAGGTAGAATATCCCCCCGCCGAATAAATATCCAGCAAGAATAAACTTCGCTATTCCCCATGTTTCGTGGTACTTTTGCATCAAAATCGTATATTAGGTAAGCAAATTGTCCAACAAAATAGTTGAAATAACCTTGTGTCTTTATTAGTTTTTTTTGGGTAATTGATGGTAATACAAAAAAGCAAGCAGTAAAGCTTAAAGACAAAATACAGTCCCTGCCCGTCAGCCATATACCATTTTTTGATATATGAAGCGCTAGCATTATTGTTTGTTGTGCGTGGATTAATGCGGCAATTGTTGCGAATAAAGATAAAGAACAACCTAATGATAACGTCACAAAAAGTGACATTCTGGCCACATCTATGGCGGTTAAGCCTTGTTTAAAATAAAGGCGGCATCACGCCACCCGATAATGCTGATAATCCGATTGCATTACCGATAGCTGAGGCACAAATTCCGCCCAGTACAATATTGCGGGTTTCAATTTGACGCCCGTATAACGTGCAGCTGACCATCCGTAGCAGATAAACACGAAAATAAAATTGTAGACATAGAAAGGTGATGAATAGCTCTTTTTAGCTCATTAACATTGATTGCCTTAAGTAAGTGCCAACACACAATCAGTGCTATAAAAAAAAATAGATAGGCCAAATAGTAGAGCTATAAACTGGCGATAACGGGTGAAGTATTCTATTAACTGCCAAGGCAAACTTTACGCATTGATATTTTCACTTACTCAACTCCAATATTTGCTTTGATAATATTTTGATTCGTGCATTTTACCTTTCCATTTTAGAGAAAACAATCCAAAGAAAATAAAAAAATATAAAAAAACATTAATTATTAGATTTTTTATTATTAAAAGGGTGCGTTTGCTTTGTATAAAAAAGATTATGTTGCGATAAAAACAGCTTGTACTTTATATTATCACGTTATTACATACACTTTTGAAGTAATTCGTTATTTGTTTTCATATTTTGCAGCAGTATAATATGTTTAAATATTGTACTAAAAATAAAGTTATATGTTACACTGGGTAGATAAATAATTAACCATTTGTGATAATAAATAACTCTTTTAATCTAACAATGAATTGCATAATAAGAATATGGAAAACGATAATATCACAATAAAAAATAAGAAAAAATGTAATAAAAAAAACAAAAATTTGTTATTTAAACAATGGGCATCGAGGTATTTTATCCATTTTCATGAGACTAGAATATATTGGTGTAATAATTTGTATTTAAAACTCACAAATAACCTGATCACTTTTAAATCAATTTTACCTTTTTGTTGTTTAATGGGGATTAGCTATTCTTTATTTGCTGTGTTACCTAATGTTGAACCTGCAAAAACTGCAAAAGCAATACAAGGTTCGGCGCCTTATTTAACCTTTGATGGCGGTCAAACCAAAGCTTGGGATACGGATAAATTTTTAGATATTGAATTACCCGATGGGCGTGTGCTGACAAAGAAAAATCATGCTTCATCTAAAGCTGACCCGATATCACTATTAAGTGATAATATTAAACTTCGCGATATTAAAACACTTATTCCGCTAGGTCAAAACGCTATTTCAATGACCGATTTGCTGAATAATAACGGTTTTTGGGCGGATAAAGATGGCGATGGTGATATTACCGCAACGGGGAATTTAACCATTACTGGTCGAGATGCCAATGGTACTGAAATGGGATTAGATGATACCTTTCAGGATTGTTATGCGCCATATAGTATAACAATGCATAGTGATAATAGCATTTTATCAACAGCTTATGGCGAACCAAAGTCGACTCCGATAGGGGCTAATCGCGCCACTTATTATCTAAATCCGCCTAAAGGCGCTTGTACTTATTCTGTAAAACCTAGCCTTTATCTGAGTAATAGTCATAAAGGTAATTGGGGTGGGTCGAATTATTCAGGGCCACCAAGCGAGTGGGATGATGCAAAAGGCTTTAAACGTCAAGATCTGAATAACCCTGCATCAAACTTCCCTACAACCGGAATGAATGGGTTATTTTTTGAGATGGATATGATTGATAGCTTAGGTAGTGAAATGGCGTTTGATAAATCGCCGTCTACTTCTGGTATTGATTTAAATATAACGGGCAATGGCAGTATTGCTAAGATTCGATTAGTCGGTCCTAAAGATGGTGCTAACGCAACCGAGGCAGCAACAGCCGTACCCACTACTTTTATATTATATTCTGATAGCGCCAAAACCAATAAAGTATACAGCTTTACGATTCAAAAATGGTTTATCGCAAGGAAAGATTATGCAGGTGTAAGTCAGTATGCTGACGCTAAACAATATTGCGAGCAGTTAGGGTATCAAGTACCTATCGTTAACCAACTGACTAATGCTAATTCCCGATATTGGAATCAAGGCTTAGCGGGTCAAGGTAACAACTACCAACGTCGTATTGGTGGTGGGCTTTTAGCTGAGTGGGGGGCTGTGTCTGATTACCGATATCCTGGTAGCAATATGGCTAGCAATTATACTTATTGGACTCAAAATACATATCAAGCCGAACGCCTCTATAACCTTGTGGTATATTCTACGGATGGAGCCACTGATACTAGAACGTATGGAAGAACAGTTTGTGTAAATTAGTGATATACAGTTATGAATAATTAAATAAACCAGCAACAGCGAGGTATATTTTATAAAAATAATTATACTCGTGTTTTGTATTTATGTGGATGTCTATGTAAAGGAATAGTAACATGAACTCAAAAAAGCAACTGGCTTTAATAAAAAAGAATAAAATAAAACCATTTAGACAGTTAAACTATCTTTTTTCGTTTTTTTATGAGGATAAACAGTACTTGCTTTGTGATTTGTATTTAAAATTCATAAATAACCTAATCACCTTTAAATCAATTTTACCTTTTTGTTGTTTAATGGGGATTAGCTATTCTTTATTTGCTGTGTTACCTAATGTTGAACCTGCAAAAACTGCAAAAGCAATACAAGGTTCGGCGCCTTATTTAACATTTGATGGTGGGCAAACTCAATCGTGGGATACGGATAGATTTTTAAATATCGAGCTACCTGATGGTAAAGTGCTAACCCCAAAAAACAATCCCTCATCTAAAGCTAATCCGATATCATTGCCACGTGATGGTATAAAACTTAGTGATATTAAAACGCTTATTCCATCGGGTCAAAGTGCTATTTCAATGACCGATTTGCTCAATAATAATGGTTTTTGGGCGGATAAAGATGGCGATGGTGATATTACCGCAACGGGGAATTTAACCATTACTGGTCGAGATGCCAATGGTACTGAAATAGGATTAGATGATACCTTTCAGGATTGCAATGCGCCCTATAGTATAACAATGCAAAGTGATTATAGTATCTTATCAACGGCTTATGGCGAACCAAATTCAACTCCAATAGGGGCTAATAGCGCCACTTATTACCTAAATCCGCCTAAAGGCGCTTGTACTTATTCTGTAAAACCTAGCCTTTATCTGAGTAATAGTCATAAAGGTAATTGGGGTGGATCGAATTATTCAGGGCCGCCAAGCGAGTGGGATGATGCAAAAGGCTTTAAACGTCAAGATCTGAATAACCCTGCATCAAACTTTCCAACCATGGGGGCATATGGACTATTTTTTACCATGGATATGGTTGATAGCTTAGGCAGTGAGATGACGTTTGACAAGTCACCAGCAACATCGGGCATTGATTTAAATATAACAGGCAATGGCAGCATTGCCAAGATTCGGTTAGTTGGACCCAAAGAGGGGGCTAGCGCTGCCGAGGCAGCAACCGCAGTACCGACGACCTTTATCTTATATTCCGATAAAGCCAAAACGAATAAAGTATATAGTTTTACCATTAAAAAATGGTTTATCGTAAGAAAGAATGATAATGATATTAGTCATAGTTATGCTCAGGCTGAACAATACTGTAATCAGTTAGGCTATCAAATACCTACAGTTGATCAACTGACTAATGCTAATTCTCATTATTGGAATCAAGGCTTAGCGGGTCAAGGTAATAACTACCAACGCCGTATTGGTGGAGGGCTATTTTCAGAATGGGGAGAAACTCATGATTCTGCTAACATTAACGTGGGCTACCCTGGTAGTAATTTCGCAAGTCATCGGGCTTATTGGACGCAAAACACATATAAACCTCCTTACGAGCCCCTTATGAATCTTCAAGTACACTCTAATATAGGAATGGTTAGTACTTGGGGTTACACGAGTTATGGCACGGTCTGTGTAAATTAAAATGTCGCTATAATATCATGAATAATAAAACAAATAAATATAAACAGGGCGTGATTCAAGCCATACAAGCTTTTGTTAAACAAAAATTAGCTAATGACTTTTCGGGGCATGATATGGCGCATATTGAGCGAGTGGTGAGATTGACCGAGCAGATTTTACAGCATGAACCAAAAGCGAATGCGTTTATTGTGATTGTGAGTGCTTATTTGCATGACGTGATTGATGAAAAAGTGGTTGCTAATATGAATCAAGCTATCATGGAGTTGCGTAATTATTTAATATTACAGGCGTTAACCGATAACGAAATTAAAATGATCTTTGACATTATTGAAAACATGTCATATCGAAAAAATCTTAATCAGAAAAAAACATTATCATTAGAAGGGCAAATTGTACAAGATGCCGATCGCTTAGACGCATTGGGTGCAATTGGCATTGGACGCACTTTTTATTATGGTGGTAATAAGCATAATATTATGTACGATCCAAATATTTCCCCCCGAATGGTATTGGATGAAGATAATTATAAAAGATCTAATACAGTTATTAATCACTTTTATGAAAAACTTTTGTTGCTTAAAGATATGATGAATACCCAAACAGCTAAAAAATTAGCTGAGCCAAGGCATCAATTTTTAGTTCAGTTTGTCGAACAATTCGAAAAAGAATGGACAGGTAAGGAATAATTGCCCGCTATTCTATTGATTAAACAATAAGTAGGTTGTTGATAATGCTTTTAACTAGTCTAAAACCGCGTTTAGGCTTTTTTAAACTATTTAAAGGCTGGATTTACTAAGTTTGCTTGGTAAAGATTGGTAACGGCGCTTAAAAAGGTATTGGCGCGCCAACAAGTGTTAGTACAATAGGTAAAGTGATTAAGCTTAATAATGTGCTAACTAAGGTTGCGCTTGATACCAGTTCTGGGCGAGTATCAAATTGTACAGACATTAATGTGGTATTGGCAGCACTTGGCATTGCAGCTAATACAATTAATACTTGCTTATAAATTGGTAAAATAGGCATAAAATAAACTATACCACATGCAACCAAAGGTGAAATAACCATGCGGGTTAGCAATGAAAACAACAATTTTGGGTAATCAAGTTGTTTGATCTTTATTTTGGCTAGTTGCATTCCCAAAATAATCATAATCACAACAATTGAAGAATCACCAATCATAGCAATGGATGTCATTATTGATTTAGATAAAGGAATATGGCACAACTGAAAAATAATACCTAACAATGCCCCATAAGCAACTGGCATGCGAATAACTTTATTAATAACATCTTTTTGACTAACAATATCATTATGAGCACTGCCCTTTGCAGCGTAATAAATACCGACTGTGCTCATTACAAATTGTTGTAACACCATCATAATTACGCCAAGGTCAAATCCCACGGCGCCAAAAAAGACTAAAAGTACAGGGGTACCATAATTACCATTATTCATAAAGCATGCACTTAAAATCATAGCGCAGCGCTCTTTGGTTGAATATTTCATCATCATAGACCAAATGGAGATGATAAGGACTAATGAAAAACAGAGACCAAAAATATAACAGATATAAAATAAATAATCGGCCGTTAACGTATGCGTATAAAATGTTTTAAATGCCAAAAATGGAGAAAGTACATAAAGTGACATTTTTGATAGATTAGCAACATCAAAATTTAAGGCTTTTTGTGCGATAAACCCGACAATAAAAATAGCAAAAATGGGAAACAAATTAATAAAAAATTGCATAAGCGATGTCTTTAATTTGATTAATTAGTTCATTGAATCAATGGTAGTTACGATTGATTCTCGTAATTGATTACAGGTAGTATCATCCAGTGCATTGTTGTATTTATCTGTTAAGATAAATAAATCTTCAATATGTTCACCAATAGTGGCAATTTTAGCACTCCGTAATGATAAATCTAAATTAGCAAATATCTCGCCGACACAAGCAAGTAAGCCAGGCATATCTAAGGCAATAAGTTCCATATAAGTTTGCCTTTCATTGAAAGCGGATAAAAAATTGACTTGTGTTGGTACAGAAAAAGATTGCAATCTTTTCTTTGGTGGTTTAATTGTCACTCCTTGATAAACGGGGTGTTGTAGTGCCTTTTCTAGAGCTTTGATAATACCTTGATGCCGATCTTCTTGCACTGTTTGCCCATTTGGTTCAAGTACAATAAATGTATCAAGGGCAAAGCCTTTTTTATTGGTAATAATGAGTGCATCATGAATAGTTAAATTATGCATACTGAGTGTATTACAAACAGTTGCAAATAGATAAGGCCTATCTGGCGAATAAATAAAAATCTCACTGCCACCATGATATGGATTTGGATTGATTAACACTAAGGTTTGCGTTAAATCATGATGTAATAAATTTTGAACATGTATAACAATTTGTTCTGTTGTATACCGCAGAAAGTAGTCAACTCGACAGTCTTGCCAAAGATTCTTGATTTGCCATTCATCGTAATTTTGTTTGAGTAAAGTCGCGAGTGCGTCTTGTTTGTGTTGCCTTGCAATACTTCGTTGCTCTGGAATTTGGTGGATACCTGAATCAAAAGATCGCATTGCGGTAAAATAGAGCTCACGCATTAGGCTTTGCTTCCAGCTATTCCAAAGCGTTTCATTGGTTGCACAAACATCGGCAATAGTTAAACAGAGCAAATACTGTAAGCGGCGCTTACTTTTTACTTGTTGAATGAACTCTCGAATCACTGCGGGATCTTGCAAATCGCGACTTTGTGCGGTTACCGACATCAGTAAGTGATAGCGTACTAACCAAATAATTAAATCGGTATCTTTGGCATCTAGCTGGTGTAATTGACAAAATTTTTCAACGAGCTGTGCACCTATTTCAGAATGATCACCATGTCGACCTTTACCTATATCATGAAATAGACCTGTGATAATAAGTAGTTCGGGTTTGGATAATTTAGCAAATACTGCCGAACTATTAGGATGCTTTTGTTTGCCGCTATCTGTTTTTAGGTTATCTAATTCAATTAGCAATCGAATGGTATGTTCATCAACGGTATAAGCATGAAAAAGATCAAATTGCATCATGCCAGCGATATGCTTCCAGTCTGGAATATATGCGGCTAATATGCCATATTGATGCATGGGTAAAATGGCTTTTTTTATTGCGTTAGGGTGTTTGATGATCATCATAAAAATTTGCCGCGATTTAGGATCTTCACATAGCAAAGCTTTTAATTTTCTTCTTGCCGAACGTAACTGCCTAATGGTGTTTGAATAAAGCCCTGTAATTTGTGGATTAAGCAAAATGGTATAAAAAAGCTGCATAATCATGACAGGATCTTTTTTAAAGAGGTTATCCTCTTTTATATCAATTAAGTTTTCTCTAATTTGAAAATATTCATCAATATCATAAGGTTTATTTTTTGGGTTATGCTCAAGTATCGATTCATAAAACAGTTGTAATAACATCTGATTGAGTTCAGTAATATTGTGAGCGACACGGTAGTAGTCGTGCATCATTTTTTCTACTGGTGTGTTACCTTCACCTTTGTAACCTAGCATATTGGCAATGCTAAGCTGTCTATCAAAAAGCAAGCGGTTATCATAACGTGAGATCACGCAGTGTAAGGCAAAACGCATTCGCCATAAAAATTTACGGCAAGTTTTGAAGTCTTCAATATCTTCAGGGGTTAAATAATTGAAGTCAGCCATTTTTTGTAAAAATTCACCCCCAAAATGGCGAATGGCGATCCATTGGATTATCTGCATATCGCGCAATCCGCCTGGGCTATTTTTCAAATCAGGTTCTAGATTATAAGAGGTACTGTGATACTGCTGGTGGCGATTTTGTTGTTCTTTAATTTTTGCTTGATAAAAAGCACGAGAAGGCCATATCTTATCGCTAAAAATTTGTTTGTGTAATTCATCTAACAATAATTGATTGCCCGAAATAAGCCTTGATTCAATTAAATTAGTCATTATGGTGATATCATTTTTCGCTTCTTGCAAGCAAATTCTCAATGTTCTAACACTGTGACCTATATCTAAATGTAAATCCCATAACAAGCGAACCAAATCACCGATCTGTTTTTCAATCTCTTTAGTCAATGGATAATCACTTAGAATCAAAATATCAATATCTGACAATGGATGTAATTCAGCCCGACCATAACCCCCAACGGCAACCAAAGCGATGCGATTGCGTTTAAAAAAAGAAGAGACATATTTAGGAATTTGGTAAAAACACCATAAACGCTGAAGTAAACGATCAATAAATTGACTACGTAAATATATTAATATATCAATATCAACTTGTTGCTCAAATTGAATCATAGACCATTGTTGAAAAGCTTCAAGCTGCTGTTTTAGATAGCTGATATTTATTTGGTCATCGCTAAAATTAAGAGGAGAGATAGGGTAACACAAATGTGTTTTAGTCATAGCTATATAATTAATATCAAGACAATTCAATAGCTATATCGTTACCTGATTTTAAATGTCTGTCAAGTGACAGTTGGAAGTAATCAAATCTTTAGCGACCGATATTATTTATAAAAAAGGAACAATAATTTGTTCCTTTTGTAAAAAACTTTTAGGGGCTATACCATTTAGTATAAAAATTATAATTTGAAATCACTTAAATCATCTTCATTAATTTCAGAATCAATTTGTCCAACTAAATAAGAACTCATTTCCGCTTCTTGTGGAGCTACTTGGACATTATCAGATACGAGCCAGTTATTGATCCATGGAATGGGGTTTGATTTAGTATCAAACGGTAGTTTTAGCCCCACTGCTTGCATGCGAATATTAGTGATATATTCGACATATTGGCATAAGATATCTTTATTTAAACCGATCATTGAACCACCCTCAAACAGGTATTCGGCCCATTCTTTTTCTTGGTTAGCTGCTTGTAAAAATAGGTTATAACAATCTTGTTCGCACTCTTTGGCAATTTCGGCCATTTCAGGATCATCTTCACCACTGCGCAATGTGTTGATCATAAATTGTGTGCCAGTTAGATGTAGGGCTTCGTCACGTGCTATAAGTTTGATAATTTTTGCGTTGCCTTCCATTAGCTCACGTTCAGCAAAAGCAAATGAGCAAGCAAAACTGACATAAAAGCGGATGGCTTCAAGCGCATTTACACTCATTAAACAAAGATATAATTTCTTTTTGAGTTCTCGTAAGCTAATGGTGATGGTTTTATCATTAACATTGTGTTTACCTTCGCCAAGTAGATTGTAATAGCTGGCATAGCTGATAAGATCGTCATAATAACCTGCAATATCACCAGCGCGTTTTTGAATTTCTTTATTCGTGACAATATCATCAAAAACAACAGAAGGATCGTTAACAATATTACGAATAATATGTGTGTATGATCGAGAATGTATCGTTTCTGAAAATGACCACGTTTCAACCCATGTTTCAAGCTCTGGGATTGAAATAAGTGGTAATAATGCAACATTCGGGCTACGTCCTTGAATGGAATCAAGCAACGTTTGATATTTTAAATTACTAATAAAAATATGCTTTTCATGCTCTGGTAATGCAGCATAATCAATTCGGTCTTGAGAGATATCAACTTCTTCAGGGCGCCAAAAAAAGGACAGTTGTTTTTCAATTAATTTTTCAAACATTTCGTATTTTTGTTGATCATAACGAGCAACATTTACCGGTTGTCCAAGAAACATTGGCTCTTTTAGTTGATCATTGTGGACGTGTGAGAAGGTGCTGTAATTCATACTCATAATCGAACTCCTAACGAAATTGGGTAATTTTTCTTTAAACAAAAAGAAAAATAGGAATAGTATAGGATAACCGCTCAGTTATCCTATACTTTTATTTTAGTGCTGAATGAGGCAATTAGATTTTGCACGCTCCGCCTTCACAACCATCATCACTTGCTTTAAATTCAATATCGCCTTGAATATCTTCAGCGCCATCACGTGTATTATGATAATAAAGGGTTTTTACACCATATTTGTAAGCCGTGAGTAAATCAGCTAATAATTGTTTCATCGGAACTTTATCATTCGGGAATTTGGTTGGATCATAATTAGTGTTCGCCGAAATAGATTGATCTATAAATTTCTGCATGATCCCCACTAATTGTAAATATCCAGTATTATTAGGGAGTTGCCAAAGTAGTTCGTAAAAGTTTTTTAGATTTTTATAGTCAGGTACCACTTGTTTTAAAATACCATCTTTAGAGGCTTTCACACTTATAAAACCACGTGGTGGTTCAATACCATTTGTTGCATTGGAAATTTGCGACGAGGTTTCAGATGGCATGAGTGCTGATAACGTGGAATTACGCAGTCCATAAGTTTTAATCGATTCTCGTAGTGATTCCCAATCATAGTGTAATGGTTCTTTAGTGATAGTATCTAAATCTTTTTTGTAAGTATCTATTGGTAAAATACCTTGAGCATAAGTTGTTTCGTTAAATAGTGGGCACGTCCCCTTTTCTTTAGCAAGGTTATTTGATGCTTTTAACAAATAATACTGCATGGCTTCAAAAGTGCGATGAGTTAAATTGTTAGCGCTGCCATCGGAATATTTAACCCCATGTTTTGCTAAATAATAAGCATAGTTAATTACACCAATTCCTAATGTCCGACGGTTGATTGAAGAGTTTCGCGCCGCAGGAACTGGATAGTTTTGGTAATCTAGTAGTGAATCGAGCGCGCGTACTGTTAAGTCAGCAAGTTCTTCAAAATCATCTAATGATTCAATTTTGCCAAGGTTAAAGGCAGATAATGTGCAAAGTGCAATTTCACCTTTTTCATCATTGACATTATTAAGCGGTTTAGTTGGTAGCGCAATTTCCATACATAAATTAGATTGGTGAACTGGCGCTACTTGAGCATTAAATGGGCTGTGCGTATTGCAATGATCAACGTTTTGAATATAAATTCGTCCTGTTGATGCGCGTTCTTGCATTAGTAATGCAAAGAGTTCAACGGATTTAACCACGCGTTTACGAATATTTACATCTTGTTCATATTGGTGATAAAGTGTTTCAAATTTATCTTGATCGGCAAAGAAAGCATCATAAAGCCCTGGTACGTCTGATGGACTAAATAGTGTAATGTTTTCATTTTTAATTAACCGTTGATACATTAGTTTGTTGATTTGTACGCCATAATCTAAATGGCGTACACGGTTTTCTTCAACACCACGATTATTACGTAAAACCAGTAAACTTTCGACTTCTAAATGCCAAATTGGGTAAAAAATGGTTGCTGCACCACCACGTACCCCGCCTTGTGAGCATGATTTAACAGCAGTTTGAAAATATTTATAAAATGGAATGCAACCAGTGTGGAAAGCTTCACCACCACGAATTGAACTGCCTAAAGCACGAATTCGCCCCGCATTTATGCCAATTCCAGCTCGTTGTGATACATATTTAACAATCGCGCTTGCCGTTGCATTGATAGAATCTAGGCTATCATCACACTCAATTAATACACAAGAGCTAAATTGGCGAGTAGGTGTACGAACCCCTGCCATAATTGGTGTTGGCAATGAAATTTTAAAGGTAGATACCGCATCATAAAAGCGTTTAATATAGTTAAGGCGTGTTTCTTTCGGATAATTGGCAAATAAACAAGCCGCAACTAAAATATATAAAAATTGCGCACTTTCATAAATCTCTCCAGTAACGCGATTTTGAACCAAATATTTACCTTCAAGCTGTTTAACCGCTGCATAGGAAAACGACATATCACGCCAGTGGTCAACAAACTTATCCATTTGTTCAAACTCCGCTTGCGTATAATCTTCAAGTAGATGCTTGTCGTAATGCTCACTGCCAACCATTTTTTTCACGTGTTCGTAAAGTGCAGGCGGTGTAAATTGGTTATAAGCTTTTTTACGTAAATGAAAAATCGCTAAGCGTGCTGCTAAATACTGGTAATCAGGGGATTGTTGTGAAATCAGGTCAGCGGCTGCACGTATAATTGTTTCATGGATGTCTGATGTTCTAATTCCATCATAAAATTGGATATGAGAACGTAATTCAACTTGAGAAACGGAAACATTTTCTAGCCCTTCGGCTGCCCACGCGATGACTCGATGAATTTTGTCGAGATTGATTGGTTCTTTATTTCCATCTCGTTTGGTTACTAGTATTGATTTATTCATTCTTTCTATCCACTTAAATTGTAAAATTTATCGTAAGGTATAATAATTGATAATTATCAAAATATACAATATATAGTGCCTATTAATCAGTTTATCACTATATATAGTGTATTTATTAATCAATAACGTGAATTTTTTAACTAAAATCAAGCGAATTAGTTTTAAAATGTAAATTCAGCTTTTTGTTAAAAAAAGAGTAAAGATAGATATAAGTGGAAAAAGTGAAAATACCTCAATGTTAAGAACTACCTTCAAGTGCATTTTTGGTATTGAATAACGCTGTTACTACATCGTTGTCATTAGTGCTTGTAACAAGATCGTTACCTAGTTTATTGGCCAAATATAGTTTTGAGCAGACCCATTTTGAGCCAGAAAGTCGATGTTGGTGTAAACTCAACTAATTGTTTTTCTGCGTTTGTATAATACTAAGTCATGTTGATTTTATGATTGATACTTAAAAAATCAAGTTTATCGCTATCATAATATTGGGCTACTTAAGCGGTGCTACTTTAATTCTGTCTTTGAATGAATAGTTGGTTTGCAGAGATGTATTTTTGAGTTCAGTACCATAATAATTTTAGCCATCAACATTTAAACCAAACAATTCTACATCATCTATATTTTTTCAACTTCTGATGATAAAAATTGATGAAATTTGCAAAAGATAGTATTAAGTTGAAAGTTGCTTTAAATTTTTTGCCTTTAATTTAGTTCACTTTTATATCCCTTTCATCACTAATCATATTTAAATAAAATTAATTCATTATTATTTATAGTATTAAATTCAATTTTTTTATTAAAAATAATGCTAATGTATTTTAAAGTACTAAATGATTTAGCATAACTAATTACAATACTGATAATAGATT
>NZ_LZHO01000054.1:0-8410 GCF_001690895.1 Gilliamella sp. Nev5-1
CAGATTCAAAAAATGACTACTGCACGAAAAAATCTAGTTAAAAAATTTTTTAAAGACAACAAAAAACTAAATATCAATGATTTGATTAACTATTTTTATGATTTTGTAGAAAGAGCACCAGCTTGGATGTTTGGTGAAAACCAGAGAAACTGGGAGGCTAAATTTGAATACATTGTTAAGGATGAAACTTATACAAAATTCAAGGAGGGTACGCTATGAACGTGATCCCACATGACTTAGTTGCTGAACAAGCTGTGCTTGGCTCAATGATGTTAGATTTTCAATCAGATCGCTGTCAAAAAGCAATCTATTCATTGAAGCCAGAATCATTCTACAGCAGACATCATCAAGTTATTTTTGCTGAAATGCTTGAATTAAATCGTAAAAACTACCCGATTGATCTGATTACCTTGTCAGACAGTATGGAAGCAAAAGGAACTTTGAAAGATTGCGGTGGTTTAGCTTATCTGGCTGAATTATCCAAAAATACGCCGTCGATGATCAACGTTACAGCTTATGCTGGAATTGTTCGAGACAAAGCAATTGAACGCTACACATTGCAAAAATTAAACGACTGTAGCGCTATGATTTTTGAGAAATCAAATTTATCTACTAGCGACAAAATATCAGCTATTCACGCGTTATTTACGCAAATTGATGACTATAACAAAACTGGTAAAACAACTGGACTTAAGTCGTTAAAAACAATTGCTGATAAATGGACAGAAACCCTTGGACAACGATTAGAAAACGCAGATAGTGCACGTGGTTTATCAACTGGAATCAAAGCATTAGATGAGAAATTAGCACCTAAAGGGTTGGTTAGAGGCTCGCTGTTTGTGGTTGGTGCTCGTCCAAAAATGGGTAAAACCACTTTTGAAATAAACATGGCTCGTCATTGCGCTATGAATGAGAAATTACCTGTACTGATGTTTTCGTTAGAAATGCAAGATGAGCAAATGCTTGAAAACATTTTAGCCCAAGAATCAGCGGTAAATAGCAATATTTTCTATGACGGTGGTTTAGGTTCGGATTCAGAGTTTGCGCGTGTTATGCATCATTTGAACGAGTTAACAAATAGCGACAATATCTACATCGACGATACACCAGCAATAACACTATCTCATGTTCGCTCAGAAGCACGACGGATGGCCAGAGAAAAGGGACAAATAGGTATGATCATGGTTGATTATCTAACTCTGATGGAGAAGGAAAAAACAGGTGATGATACTCGTAATGATCTGGCTTACGGTGCAATAACTAAAGGGCTTAAAGCATTGGCTAAGGAGCTTAATTGCGTTGTTGTTATGTTAACTCAATTAAACCGTAATCTTGAATCCAGAGCTGATAAACGACCGATTCCAAGTGATAGCCGTGACACAGGGCAAATTGAGCAAGATTGTGACTACTGGGTGGGTATTTATCGTGATGCTGTTTACAACGATAACGCAGATAAAAACTTGATGGAAATTAACGTTGCTTTAAATCGCCATGGCTCAGGTAATTTTACTGTTTTTGCAGGTATTAACAATGGGCGTATTTATAACGTAGATCAACTGGAATCGCAGGCTAGAGCAAATCCAGAGCCGGCAAAAAAAGAGCGTAAATATGCGCGAGCAGGTTAACCACTGCCCACTCGGTATTAATCACATGCTCGACAAAATAGCGTATGACTATGTTGCAGAATTGGGCAAACGCGGTGCGAATAAATCAAAAATAAAATTTGAACTAGCAGAACGAGTTAAAAAATATTCAGAAGAAGACAAAATTAAATTACGGGAGTTGATACAAAAATGGCTTACAAAATAACAGCAACAATCATAAAAGACGGACACCAACCGATAAATTGGACGCATTTTACTAATGAAGAATTAGCAGTCGAACAATGTATTAAAAAGCTATCAAACGGTAAAAAGAATTCTTTTGGGTGGAAAGTAAAAGAGCTAATTCGGCTTGATAACTTTGAGTGCGTGAGGGTTTAAGGATGACTAAATTAACACAGCAAAAGTTAGAAAAGGAAGTAGAAAGATTTAAAAAACATCTAATTACTCCAATTCCTGAGGGGATCGAAGATTATAAAAAAAATGAGTTTGTACAAAAAATTTTAAATCAAAATGTTGATTTTATTAGTTCTGCATTAATTGCATATCTAGCACGGGCTGAATTAGACGGGGGATCGGGTGATGAGTGACAACATAAAAAATCCAAAACACTATCAAATAATCGAAGGCATCGAATCTATCGACATTATCGCTCGAAGCATGACTGTAGAGCAGTTCAGGGGCTTTTGTCTCGGCAACATTTTGAAATATCGAATTAGAGCGGGCAAAAAAGATGCGTTAGAGCAAGACATTGCAAAGGCTAATGAGTACGAGAAGATTTTTGAAAATAAAAAGCGTTTGTGCGTTGACGCCGTTAACAGTTGAGTATTCGAAGTGATAAACAATGAAACATCTTTTTATTAAACAAGCAGGCGGCGTACTAGTGCCAGCATCAGATGCCGAAGCTGACAAAATGACACGGTACCAAACGGGCGAAGCTTGCGAGGTTGAAATAAAACTTTGGCGTAATCCGCATTTTCACCGCAAGGTTTTTGCATTTTTTGGGTTTTGTTTTCAACACTGGTCTGCTGATAAAGCAGGACTGGAGCACATGAGTGAATCAGCGCAGTTCGATAGATTTAGAAAGGATTTAACTATTTTAGCGGGTTATTACGAGCAAACAGTTAGATTAAACGGTGATATACGAACAGAAGCGCAAAGCCTCGCTTACGGAAATATGGAGCAAGACGAGTTTGAGAGAGTTTACAGCGCATTAATAAATGCGGCATTAAAGCATCTTTTTGGTAAAACCACAGACCAAAACATAATTAATCAGCTTTATGCGTTTTTTTAATCAATTATCAAAGGTAGCATGATGAACAAAAAACACAAAGAACAACTGAAACTATACGATGAAAAAGAACAAGAATTAGAGCGAGCAATCGCAATAGTTAGAGAACAACGCAGAGAATACATTAATCAGCATAATTTAAATAGAGTTAACAATGAGCAGACTAACTAAAGAAGCGCGCGGTAGAGAGTGCACGGTTCGATTGCCGTGCTGTAATCATAACCCAGAAACCACGGTACTAGCGCATTATCGATTAGCAGGAACGTGCGGTGTAGGTATAAAACCAAACGATTTACAAGGCGCTTGGGCTTGCTCAGCTTGTCATGACGAAATCGACCGAAGAACAAGAAGGTTTGAGAATGAATTCGTTAGATTGGCTCATGCTGAGGGGGTTATTAGAACTCAGGACACACTAATCAAAGAGGGGAAAGTTAAATTATGATTAATCTGACATTACCGTACCCTCCGACTGTTAATCATTATTGGGGTACAGCAGGAAAACGCAGATATATAAAACCACAGGGTATTAAATTTAGGAATGATGTTATTGGTATAGTTTTGCAAAATAAAGCTAATAAGAAGTTAGCTGAAAGAGTAATGATTGATATTAAAGCGTACATGCCAGACAGAAGAAAACGCGACCTAGACAACATCAATAAAGCCATTTTTGACGCATTAATACATAGCGGCGTCATTGTAGATGATGAGCAAATAGACGTATTACATAGCGAAAGAAAAGAAGTTTTTAAGGGCGGAAAGATAGAATTAACTATCAGCGCATTGGGAGGGATAAATGAGAGAAACTAAAGACATTTTAACAGCATGGAAAAACACCCGTATTTTAAAAAGAATGGGAACAGAATACCCATCAAAATCGGCAGGTATTGATGGTGCGCCAATGGATTTTGATTATCGTCAGTATTTAACAGAAGATGAAGCTGAAATTGTTGATAATGCGGTGTTAAGACTTAAATCCGATAATATTGAACACTGGGCTGTATTAACTTCTTTTTATCTTCGTGAAATTTCATGCAGTAAGCAAGCGAGAATATTGGGTAAAAGAACGGATGATATAACAAAAATTTTGTTTGCTGCTGAATGTTTCATTCGTGGTCATATTATTGAATTATTCCCAAAGGTGGCATAGTTGACAATGAACATAATTAAGATGTATATTGAAAAAACGTTAGCAAAATCTAACGTCGGGATTGGCGTCCTGAGCTAAATATCATCCGCACAAACTGCGTAAGCAGTTTTTCTATATCTAGTCTATGGTGGGCTAGGTGAGGGAGCTTAACCGCTCGCTGGATTCGGATGATTAACCAGTACGCCAACCTTGCTTAGTTCACCTCCAATATTGGCGTGTTGGTGGTGATTTATAAAATAACCAATCATCCGAGGTCAATATTATGACTAATCAAATTTCAGTTTTTCAATTTCAATCTTCTTATGAAGTTCGCATTCAATTAATTAATAACGAACCTTTCTTTTGCTTAAAAGATGTTTGTAGTGTTTTAGACATCAAAAACCATAAAGATTTATTAGCAAAACAGATTGATAATAAGGGGGTAGAAAAAATCTACCTCCCTACAAATGGCGGTAATCAATACGTTGTATTTATTAATGAGCCAAACTTATACCGAGTGATATTTAGAAGTAATAAGCCAGAAGCTAAACAATTTCAAGATTGGGTATTTAATGATGTACTTCCAACAATCCGTAACACCGGTGCATACTCAGTTGTTGATAAATCAAATTACATCACATCACAGCAATTGCAAGATTTAAAATATATCATTAATAATATTTCAAATGCCTTTTTCTACACTGAAGCATTCACGCAAGGAGTTTGGAAAATGGTACGTGACGCAACTGGTGCTGATAGTATTCAACATATAAGAAAAGATAGACTTTACTTAATAAGCGCAGAAATTGAAAAAATGTTAAAAGTAACTCAGATGTATTTAACGTTGAGGCGAGATACTGAAAGCGAAATTATTAAAAAGATTTTCAGGAACCACAACGATCAAGATATTATCATGTTCAATGTAAAACATGAACATGCCCAATTTTTGTTAAACATAGATAAGATGCATAAAATATACCTAAAAGATTTTAATAAAAAATTAATTGCAGATATCAAATAACACAATACAAAGGGCTTTACGCCCTTTTTAATAAAATAAATATTGATTATTGTATCCAAAAGTATACAATATTTAATAAATACAAGATTGGTGTATGTATGAATATAATTAACCAAACAGAAATTTTCGAAAACTGGTTAGAACGCTTGAAAGATTCTAAAGGAAAAACAGTAATAACAGCAAGAATTCGAAGAGCTGCTTTTGGTAATTTTGGTGATCATAAATTTTTAAGGGATGAAATTTACGAAATGCGAATTACTGTTGGTGCAGGCTATCGAGTATATTACGCAAAAGATGGAAATATTACTTATCTCTTATTATGTGGTGGTGATAAGTCAACACAAAAGAAAGATATAGACAAAGCGGTAAAACTTTGGAAGGAGATTAAAAATGGTTAAAGTGACGCAATTTGATGCGGCAAAATTCCTTAATACTGATGAAGAAAGAGCAATGTATCTTTCAGAATTTTTGCATGAGGATATTTCATCAGAAGAATTTATTGCAGCACTTAATGATGTAGCTCGTTCAATAGGTATGACAAAAATAGCAGAAGAAGCAGGTATCGGAAGAGAAAGTCTATATAAAACGTTATCAGCGAAAAAACCTAGATTTGACACTATGCTTAAAATTATTCATGCGTTAGGTATGGATCTACAAATCACAGCAACAAGAAAGGCTTGTAATATTCAATAAATACTTGACTGTACGGATATACGGATAGATAATATATATATGATGCGGTTTTGAACGCATAGAATTTAAGCCCACTGAAATAGTTGGGCTTTTTTACTATTATTTAGCATAGTTTTATATTAAACTGCGTACCTTCTAAGCGCAGGTAATATTAAATTATGAAAAAAATAGCTTTAATTTTAGTTTTATTTTTATTATTCCCGTCGATTTCAAATGCAAAAAATTGTAGAAAAGGCATACCTTGCGGTAATTCTTGTATATCAGCGTCTAAAACATGTCGAATTGGAACTTATTCAGAAGTACCAACATCAAAGCCGAAAAAGTCAAAATCGACACCAACATCCGAACAAGTTGCAATTAGTAAGCAAAATTTTGACAATGCAAAAACTCAGCTTACTAAGCTATACAAATCAAATCCCGCACAAACCGAATTTTACTGTGGATGTGAATTCAGTTTTAACAATAAAAAAGGTATTGTTGATTTCAGTAAATGCGGTTATAAACCAAGAAAAAATTTAAATAGAGCATCTCGCATAGAGTGGGAGCATGTTATGCCTGCTGAAAATTTCGGGCGTCATCTACAATGTTGGCGAGACGGTGGAAGAAAAGCGTGCAAAAAAGATGTTTCTTTCAATCAAATGGAGGGTGATATGCACAATCTTCAGCCAGCAATCGGTGAGGTTAACGGTGATCGTTCTAACTACCGATACTCGCAATTCACTAATCAATTTAATCAGTATGGACAATGTCAATCAGCGGTTGATTTTAAAGCTCGTAAATTCCAGCCACGTGAGGAAATTCGTGGAGTGATAGCTCGCACATACCTCTATATGTCCAATAAATACAATATTAACTTATCCGATTCTGAGCATAAATTGATGATGGCGTGGAATAAAACATACCCACCTGAAAACTGGGAATGTGAACGTAATCAACATATCGCAAAAATCCAGGGGAATGATAATAAGTTCATTACAGAACAGTGTAATGAAAAAAGCCTCAATTAAGAGGCTTTTTATTATCAAGGTAAAATTTCACAGCATCAACAATAAGTTGAGCTTGTGATACATCTAGGTTTTTACTTGCTTGTTCAATTAATGCGATATCATCAACGTGTAATTTGAAGCCTTTTACTTTAACTCCTCGTTTTTTGTCGCTTTTTGCTTGAATTTCTGTTATTGATTTTGCCATAAAATCACCTTGATTTATTAAGTGTCAATTGGTATATTTAAGGTCATCGGTAGGGCTTTCGCCCCACCTTTGATACTACTTAAAAAGCTGGGAAACTTACAAGTAGTAGAAGAAATATGATTAAAAATTTCATTTTTTCTTCTCCTTAAGCCCTCATCGAAAGCTGAGGGTTTGCTTTATCAACGTCGTGTTGATGGTTATAATTATAGGTTAACCTATAGTAAAAGTCAACACTATTTATCTAAAAATTTTAATTTTTTATAAATTTATCATCGAATAAAATTATTAAACGAAGCCGCTTAATTGCGGTTTTTTTATGCCAAAACAGTCCCCCTCATAACCTCTACACAATCTGGATAAATCTGGTTTGTGATACGTTTGGGGGCATCCACAGAATCGACAGCAAAGCTAGACACGCACACCACTCAATATAGCTAGTACGCTGTCACCTTATTAACTCATATGAAGAATAATAACATGTATAAATCATCAATCATGGAATGGTTGCAATCGAATGCGCCATTAATTTACGGTGTCATTCTATCCATCATTATAGCCTACGGTCGTTTAACATATGACGGGGTAGGCGGACGCCGTAAATGGGTTGAAGCGTTATTGTGTGGTGCGTTGTCATTAGCTGCTAGCAGTGGGCTAGACTATTTTGGCTTACCAGTTAGTATGAATCCGTTTATTGGTGGCGCAATTGGATTTTTAGGTGTTGATAAATTACGTCAAGTATCAAATTCAATGTTAAGAAAAAGGGTTGACAACAACGATGACTAAGCTAACTGAACATTTTACGCTAGAAGAGTTTACTCGCTCGACAACAGCTAGTAGATTAAAAATTGATAACTCTGTGCCTGCTGATTTAATGCCCAACGTGCAATTAACAGCTATTAAGCTGGAGTTGGTAAGAAAAGCTTTAGGTAAGCCAATTATTATCACGTCTGGATATCGCTGTCCTGCGCTAAATGCTAAAGTTGGCGGTGTAGCAACAAGCGCTCACACAAAGGGATTAGCGGTAGACTTTAAATCGTCATTCGGTACGCCTAAAGAGATTTGTCAACAGTTGGTTGATGCTGGGGTGCAGTTCGATAAATTAATTCAAGAGCATAATCAATGGGTGCACATTGGTTTTAGTCCGACACATAATCGCCAAATAGTGTTAACAGCAGCCAAGCAGGGCGGTAAAACGGTTTATTTGAGTGGTTTAAAATGAATAAAACATACACGGCAATAGCGATTATTTTTACATTTATGATTTATGTTATTGTTAATTTGTGTAAAGACAAAGAAGCAATTCAAAAAACAAACGATGAACTGCTCGGAAAAATCGAACAGTTAAATCAGAACATCGCTAAAAACAATCAAATCATAGCAGATAATGAGCAAAGCAAACGCGAGCTAGAAAACCAATCGCTAGAACGTCAGGAGCGAATCAATGAGCAACTTAAAAATAATGACTGTGCTAATGAGCGTGTTCCTAG
>NZ_LZHO01000055.1:0-2498 GCF_001690895.1 Gilliamella sp. Nev5-1
TAATGCCATTGTTGTTTTACTCTCACATAAGTTAAATCAGTCACTAACACTTTGCGTTGTTGGCCTACGGTAAACTCACGATTAAGTTGCTTACTTACTGTTGATTCGTTGCTTTGTTCTGTATTAGCACGATATTTTTTACAGGTATATTTTGATACTCATCCGTTTTCTTGCATGATTCGACCAATTCGGCGACGGGATAATAGTATGCTTTTCTTTCTAAGCGCTACTTGTAGTCGCCTTGTTCCATAGGATTGATAGTTATCGTTAAATACCGCTTTCACTTTTTTACTAAGCTCTTTGTCTGTTTTTTTACTGGTTAATTGTAGTTGATAATAGAAGCTATTTCTTGACACTTGTAAACATCGACATAACGCACGTAAACTATATCGATGTTGATTCTCGGTGATTAATTTGATTTTCGTCCTATTATCAACGCCGCTTGCTTTAGGATGTCATTCTCCATTAACAATCGCTTATTCTCTTTACGTAGGGCTATGAGCTCATTTTCTTGAGCACGACGATTAGCTTGAGCTGTAAACTCACCAGTGGTTTGATATTGCTTAATCCACTTATCTAATGCGGATTTAGTCAGGTCGTATTCGGTGACAATATCCGCTCGTTTTTTGCCATTTTGGTATAACATTACCCTCTGTTTTTTAAATTCATTACTAAAACTGCGTTTTTCTCTTCTTGAAATGGAATTTGTCATTGTTGGTTCCTTTTGTTTTTTGGTTATCATAACAATGACCTTATTAAACTGGTACTAATTAGTGTAGCCTGTCCAAATTAACAACGTTACCGTTAATATTTAAAGAGTTTCCTGCCTTATCATATCGATGGCATGATAGTATAAAACACTTTATCTAGCGGATCTAATTTAGCTACTATTGTTCTGATGTCTGTATATTTCCAATGTGCAAATGCATCATCAGGGGGATCCTCCTTTCCATGAAATGTTTTCTGCTTTTGATAAAGTATGGTAATGTAAGCCAGTTTCTCTGTCCTAATACTATCCCTGATATCTGAGGTTTGGCTCTACTGAGCTGTGCTCGATTGCCTGAATGTGCTTCCCAAGAACTGAAAGCTGCATTCCCAGACGATGTCACTATTTGCATCGGTTAGCTTCTCTGGCGCACTATTTGGGTCGGTATGGAAGTAGACTATTTCTTCATCTTCACTGTTTCTTTTGTCTATGCGTACCAGCGGTTCGTAGCATTAACAGTCTAATATCGTCATTTCGATACTTGTAATGCTCATTAGGTATTTATCTGATTATGTGCAAAGCCCAACAATAGTATTGTCAGTCAATGATTACTTATGTTGATTGTTCAAAAGTCATATATGTATTATTTTTTTCATCTAAAAATATATATAAGTAAGAAATATCATGCCTAATTTCGGTTATATCCAATTGGCCTATAAAAAATAACGGTTTATTTTCTACTGTTGGCCATGCTGGAGATTGGAGCCATCTGGGTTTATTTTTTAAAAATTTAAAATCATTTTTAATTTCTAATTTTAAAGCTCTTTCTAACTCTATTCCAGATTTATCTTTATGTTTATTAAAGATAAACTGAAAATAAGATTCAGTCAAATTTAACCATCGTGGTTGAATTTTCATAAATAAATCATATTTTTTTTATATTCATTATTTAACGAAAAGCTAACATTTTTTTTGTAAGCAATTTTGAAAGTAAATCTTTACTATCGATTTCACCTGATGGTAATAAAATATCAATTTCAATAAGATACAAAAATGCATTTTGTGAATTAGTGTATGGAGGTATTTTGTAACTATCCCCTAAAATAGTACAGCAAAAAAGTAGAAAATTCTCTATGATACAAGTAAAGGGGATTTAATTATGAAAAAAATGACTGAACATCAAATCATCGCTATTTTAAAAGAAGCTGAAGCAGGTATTCCTGTCAAGGAACTCTGTCGCAAATATGGCATGGGTAATTCAACTTTCTATAAGTGGCGAGAAAAATACGGCGGTATGGAAACGTCGGATATTAAACGCTTAAAGGAGCTGGAGGCTGAAAACTGCAAGCTTAAGCAGATGTTTGCCGAACTGAGCTTAAAATCCCAGCTTCAGGAAGAAATCATAAAAAAGCTTTAGTGCCAACAGGGGCACGTAAAACGTGGGCACAGCAACTACAACAAAATCATTCAGTTACTATTGCTATGAGTTGTGCCATTGTTGGTTTAAGCCGTTGTGCTTACTATTATCAAGCTAAGTTACAGGATGATTCGGTGATTGTTTCGGTGTTGAATGCTATCACAGACCGGCATTTACGCTGGGGCTTTCCTAAATGTTTTAATCGTATCAGAAAGCTCGGCTATCAATGGAATCATAAACGGGTATATCGGGTGTATTGTGAATTAAAGCTTAATCTCAGGGTAAAGCGTAAAAAACGCATTCCTCCACGATGCCCGGAAAGGTTATTAGTCCCCAATAAACAAGGTGAATGTTGGTCAATGGATTTTATGAGTG